>MFES01000027.1:32675-41773 GCA_001779955.1 Candidatus Doudnabacteria bacterium RIFCSPHIGHO2_02_FULL_46_11
TTACATTACCAAGAAGATTTCTTTACGCCGGGTATTTCTCCGCGAGAAGCCAGTTCTCTAAAACAGATACGACAAAGGGAGAAATCGCGCATAAAGGCGCGCTTACGGCCGCAACGCCAACAGCGACGCACCACTCTGGTTGAATACTTTGGCTTTCTCTTCGATTTTGCAATCTGTCCTTTGGTGGCCATAAGAGTTTACTTCTTGGATTCGTCTTTAAATGGAAAACCTAAAGACTTTAATAATTTATACCCACTTTCGACATTTTTAGCGGTGGTAACCACTGTTATTTGAAGGGGAAAAACATGCTCAACCGCATCTGTGCTTACTTCCGGAAAAACTATATGCTCGCTAAGCCCGAGTGAATAATTACCCTCTCCGTCAAAACCTTCGGCCGAAATTCCACGGAAATCCCTTACGCGAGGAAGAGCGACACCCAAAAGTCTTTGCAAAAATTCATACATCCGGGCACCGCGCAAAGTTGCCTTAACGCCCACGATATTACCTTCGCGAATTTTAAACCCGGCGATGGCTTTGCGGGCTACCGTTTTCACCGGACGCTGGCCTGTAATCTTTGTTAGGTCCTCGACAATAGCGTTAACCATCTTTTCATCTTTGGTAAAACGGCCTATACCGACGTTAATTATGACTTTTTCCACGCGAGGCACGGCAAGGGCATTGTTAAGACCCAATTCCTTCTGCAAAGCCGGAACTGTTTCCTTGAGGTAGGTTTGGCGCAAATTTGCCGATTGTTTGATCTTGGTAGCCATGTTTAAACAGTTCGATTACATTTCTTACAAACGCGACTTTTCTCACCGTTTTCGGCGGTTACAATTGATACCCGGGAAAGTTTTCCGCAGTTTGAACAAACAAGCATAACCTTAGATTGAGCAAAAAAAGTGGGTCGAGTCAGTTTTTGCCCTTTTTCATTGCTCTTCCTCGGACGACGATGTTTGATTACCAAACCCAAACCTTCAACCATAATCGAAAAATCATTTTTAGCCACTTCCAAAACCTTGCCGGTCTTGCCTTTGTCTTTACCGGTAATCACCTGAACAGTATCGCCTTTTTTAAACTTGGTTAATGCCATGGTCTTATATTACTTCCGGGGCTAATGATGCGATTTTGCCAAATCCCGCTTCGCGAACTTCGCGCGGTATAGGGCCGAAAATACGGGTCCCGCGAGGTTCCTTATTCGGCATATTAACCAAAACTGCGGCGTTTTCATCAAAACGAATATATGAGCCGTCCTCACGCCTGACTTCTTTTCGGGTGCGCACGATAACGGCTTGCACCTTTTCGCCTTTTTTGACCTGGCCGGCAGGGGTGGCGCTCTTTACCGAAGCGCGAACCACATCGCCCAAACGGGCATAGCGTCTCTTGTTTCTTCCAGAGACGCTGAAAACAGCGAGCTCTTTGGCGCCCGTGTTATCGGCTACTTTTAAATAAGATCGAATCTGAATCATAATAGTTTGCTACTTGGTAACGATAATAAATTTCTTAGTCTTAGAAAAAGGTTTTGACGGAATAAAGGCGACAGTATCGCCCAGATGGGACGAATTCTTCGGATCATGAACCTTAAAGCGCTTGGAAACTGTGTAAATCTTCTTATACTTTGGATGAGTCTTGCGGCTCTTTACTTCCACCACGCGGGTCTGGTTCATCTTGTCTGAAACCACGGTCCCGGTAATGACTCCATGCTTTTGCTTATTTAACGAATTATCTGCCATAAAAGTTTTACTGGCGTGGAGACAACCTGGCGGTTTTCTCCCCTACCACCTACCCCTCTTTCCCTTAATTGTTTTGCTCGCCGCGGCGAAGCCGCAGGCTTCGCAATCTTTTAGTTGTGAGTCTTCGGCAAGGCCTCGACGAACAAATCATTATCAGGGAGGGGAGGTTTCAGCCGTAAGGCTGAATGTTGGGAAAGGGAACCGTAGGTTCCACTCCCAGTTAATATTTAATAGTTTTCTGCCTAATAAAAGTTTGAACACGGGCGATAGCCTTGCGCATTTTGCGGAATTCGTGCATATCGCGAATTTCATCGCCTCGGGTCTTAAAAGATAAATCGCGCAATTTTTCATTCAATTCCTGAAGACGGGCTCGTAAACCCTTTTCATCCATTGCTCGTAATTCCTTTAAATATTCAGTGCTCTTCATATCTATTTGGTAATAAATCTAGTTTTAACAGGTAGTTTATGCGCAGCAAGCCTTAAAGCTTCCTGGGCCGCTTCGCGGCTAACGCCCTCCATTTCAAACAATACTCGGCCTTTTTTAATAACTGCCACAAAATATTCAACGCTGCCCTTGCCACCGCCCATCACAGATTCATTGCCATGGAAAGTAATCGGCTTGTCCGGAAAAATCCTAATCCAAATTTTTCCGCCACGCATAACGCTTCGAGTCATGGCGCGACGGGCCGCTTCAATCTGGCGGCTTGATAGCCAGCCGTTTTCCAAAGCCTTGAGGCCGAATGACCCGAATGAAAGCTCGATGCCGCCGGACGCTTGGCCGCGAGTATGTCCTCTGTGGTGTTTTCTATGCTTAACTTTTTTCGGAATTAACATATTGTCGGATTACGTGAATTATGACTTCTGCGTATCTGGAGCCAAAGCCGGTTGCTTTTTAGCCTCGCCACGACCTTCCAAGACATCGCCCTTATATATCCAAACTTTAACGCCAACCGTGCCGTAAGTGGTGAACGCCGTAGCTCGGGCGAAATCTATGTCGGCGCGCAATGTATGAAGCGGGAGCTTGCCTTTCTGGAAAGTCTCGGTCCGGGCGATATCGGCACCATCCAGGCGGCCACCCACGGAAATTTTTGCCCCTTTTATTCTACCCTGCATAATTTGCTCTAAAGACTGTTTAACTGTTCGACGATAAGGCATGCGCTTTTCCATTAGCTCGGCAATGTTTGCGGCGATAGCCTGGGCGGAGTTAGCTAAACTATTAACATCTTCGGTTGGAATTGAAATCCGAGGAGGAGTAGCGAGTTTCAGGCTCCTCTGAATTTTCTTGCGCAGATCTTCAACGCCTGTGCCACCGCGTCCGATAAGCACGCCGGGACGAGCCGTGCGAATGATAATGTTAATTTGGTTAGCGTATCGCTCAATATCAACGCTCAAAATTCCGGCTTTCTTATAATTATTCTGAATAAAAGAACGAATGTCGTGGTCTTCCTTCAAAATTCTTGGAGTTTCATTACGGCTAAACCAACGCGACTTCCATGTCTGCGTTATATCCAGCCTTAAACTTGTCGGTGAAATTTTATGACCCATAATAAACAATCAAAATTAAAAAATCAAAATGCAAAACTACTTCTCTCCGCCCTTGCGATTAAAAAGATTTTTCTTAATTCCGAAAACGCCTTTACGCTTTGGCCCCTTCTCTTCCTTCCCTTCGTTTTTCGGGACATCCGGGTTCTGTTCGCGCTTAGCATCGGAAGTCTCCGCCTTTTCCTTCTTGGCTCTTCGGCGGATAACTGGGAAACTAAATTTCTTGTCGCCCTTTTTCTTCTGAACGACAGATTCCAGAGAAATCGTAATATGGCTGGTCGGGCGCTTTATTTCGGAAGCTCGCCCGTAAGCGCGCGGCTGCCAACGCTTAATCGCCGGGCCGCCATCAACCGTAATCCTTGAAATCTTCAAAGTGTCTTTATCCAACCGATTATTATGTTCGGCATTGGCCACGGCTGAAAGTAAAAGTTTTAGGACTGGCTGGGCGGCGCGCTTTTTCAGATGTTGCAAATACATAACCGCCTCGCCGATAGGCTTGCCGCGAATCAAATCGGCGACCAACCTGGTTTTGCGCGCGGAAATATGCACATAGCGCGCAACGGCGGTTACTGTGCCGGCTTGTCCGTGCACCAAAGCCGCACGGTGAATTTTTGGTGCGTGGGTCAGTTCCTTATTATCTTTTACTGCTGTTTTCGTGGACATAAATTATCTTGTGGGGAGAAACTTAGGCGCTACTTCTTATCCGGAGCCTTTTCTTCGGCCACGGGCTTAGCTGCGGCAGCTGCCGCATCGGTCTGGCTCTTTGCCATTTTACCGCCATGGCCGGTGAACTTACGAGTGGGCGAAAATTCGCCCAAACGATGGCCCACCATATTTTCGGTAATGAAAACCGGAGTATGAACTCTGCCATTATGCACGCCAATAGTTAAGCCAACCATCTCCGGTGCAATTTGAGAATCACGCGACCAAGTTTTGATGGTGACCTTTCCGCCGCTATTCTTGGCTGCCTGAACTTTCATCAGGAGCTTGGCGTCAATAAAGGGTCCTTTTTTTAAGCTTCTGCTCATATAATTACTTTCGCTTTGATCGGCGTTTAACTATTAAATTATTGGAAGCCTTATTCTTCTGCCTGGTCTTCACGCCTAAAGCAGGCTTGCCCCAAGGCGTAACCGGACTCTTTCTACCGATTGGAGAATGGCCTTCGCCGCCGCCGTGCGGATGGTCTACCGGGTTCATGGATTTACCCAAAACCTGCGGACGCCTGCCTTTAAGTCTGATTCTACCAGCCTTGCCCCAACGCACATTGTTCCAGTCGGGGTTGCTCACCTGGCCGATACTGGCAAAACCTTCTGCTAAAACTTTTCGGATTTCACCGGATGGAACCTTAAGTAAAGCATAACCGCCTTCAACAGCCTGGAGTGTGGCATAGCTACCGGCTGATTTAGCCATTTTGCCTCCGCGGTGAGGAGCCATCTCTATGTCATGCAGCATGGTGCCAAGAGGGATGTTGGCAAGCTTCATTCTATTGCCCGAGCGAATGTCTACCTTTTCGGCGGAAACGACAGTGTGCCCAACTTTTACACCGACTGGCGCGATACTATATCGCTTTTCGCCATCTGCGTAAGTTAAAAGCATCAAGCTGGCCGAGCGGTTCGGATCATATTCCAAAGCCGTAACCTTGGCCGGAACACCGAATTTTTCCCGTTTGCTGTCCACAATTCTCAAAAGCTTTCTGGAGCCGCCGCCTCGGTGCCTAACCGTAATTCTGCCGGCGTTGTTTCGTCCGGCTGAATTTTTCTTGCGCATTATCAAATTCTTCTCCGGCTCCTTCTTCGTCAAATGAGAAGTGTCGAGCACTGAAGATATTCTGCGGCCGGCTGATGTGGGTTTGTAAACTTTAATTGCCATATGTCGCTATCGCTTCAATTTCTAAATCCTAATTTCTAATTTCTAACAAAATTGTGATTTGAGGTATTAGACATTGATCAGGAATTAGTTATTAGAAATTAGTAATTTTTTTAGGCTGGTTCGCTTAACCCCTCAATAGTTTGTCCTGGAATCAGGGTGACTACAGCCTTCTTGCGGTTGGCCGTGCGGCCAACTTGCCGCCCCTGGCGTCGAACCTTTCCATGGAGCCTTATCGTATTAACTGATGCGACTTTCACCTTATAAACTTTTTCAATCTCCTTCTTAATCTCCGAGGCATTGGCTTTTGTCTGGACCTCAAAGACATACTTGCCAAGGGTTGCAAGTTTGCCGGCTTTTTCTGAAATTATAGGCTTAACCAATACTGACATAAAAATTTTCCTGGGGTAGACAAACCTAACGGTTTTTCTCCTCCCAACTCCCTCTTTTCCCTCAGCTGTTTTGCTCGCCGCGGCGAAGCCGCAGGCTTCGCAATCAATCGGTTGTGAGTCTTCGGCAAGGCCTCGACGAACAAATCATTATTAAGAAGATAGGGATCGCTGGGAAAGAAACCTTAGGTGTCTTTGCCCGGTTTACTAAAAGTTTTTTCAATTACCGGAATTGCGTCCTTGGTTACAACTAAATTATTAGACTTCAAAATATCGTAAACATTCAAACTATTAGCCCTAATCACATGGCTCTTGGCAATATTTCGGCCGGCTCTTTCAACATTCTCATTTTTATTGCCGATAACAAGTAATGACCCTCGGTCAGAAGCTTCTAATTTAGCAAGTAGTCCGTTTAGGGTCTTTGCCAAAAGATTAGTTTTCGGTTCAGTAATCTCTAATTTATCAACAACAATCAAGCTATTGCTTCGGACCTTGTCGGTTAAGGCCATAAAAAGCGCTTTGCGGTAAGCCGACTTATTCATCTTCAAAGACCAATTGCGAGCAGAGGTAGGGCCAAAAGTAACGCCGCCGCCGGACCATAAAGGAGAACGAATCGAACCGTGACGGGCGCGGCCCGTGCCTTTTTGCTTCCAGGGCTTTCTGCCGCCGCCGCGAACTTCGGCTCGAGTCAAAGTTTTAGAGATGGTTTCCCGCTTATTAGCGAGCTGCATGCGAACAGCTTCTTCCAAAAGGGCAAGATTCGGATTAACGTCGAAAAGGCCGGAATTCAGTTCTAATTCTTCAACTTTGTCACCGGCTTGATTGTAAACGTTAACCTTGGCCATAATTATTTCTTACTTGCTTTCAGACTTTGTGTAATTGTAACTAAAGAACCGTTTGCACCAGGTATCGCACCGCGGACGGCCATCAAATTCTTAGCGGCGTCAATTTCAACAACAAGCAAATTCTTAACCGTAACGTAGTGCCCGCCCATTCGGCCGGCCATGCGCTTACCCTTCATAGTGTGCTGGGGAAATCTCTGACCAATAGAACCCACCGCGCGAGGGTGATCGTGTCCGTGAGTTTTTGGAGCGCCTTTAAAATCATATCTTTTGACCGGACCGGTAAAGCCCCGCCCTTTCATTACGCCCTGTACATCCACAAAATCGCCTACCTCAAACTGCGAAGTATTAAGCTCCTGACCGACTTCAAAATTTTCCTCGCCTTTTACTATGAATTCCCGCAAAAATTTAAAATTTCCATTGGTCTTGGTGTGTCCGGCCAGCGCTTTGCTGGTTTTGGCCTTTTTTCCAAAACCAACCTGAACGGCATCATACTTATCCTTGCCATCGCTTTTTTTAACCTGGACAATCTTAACCGGCCCGGCCGAGATCACCGTAACCGGAACTACTCGTCCCTCTTGATCAAAAACCTGGGACATATTAAGTTTTGAGCCGAGGATGAATTTTGACATAAAAAACTATCTTGTGGGGACAAACTTCGTTTTTCCCTCCCAGTTCCGCTTCGCTCCACTCCCCCCTTTTTGGTAAGGAGTTGAAGTCCCGGCGGAGCCGGAGACTTCAACCAGATCGTTTGATCTGGAGTTTAGGCTCTGGCTTCGCCAGGCCTGAGCTACATATTCGGAGGGGAGGGAACGAAACGGAGTGAAGTTGGGAACCGAAACGATGGGTTCGGGGCCCCTTCGTTCGGGGAACCGTAGGCCTTTAGGCCGAAAGGGTTCACCTCCCAGAATAAAAGAAATCAGACTAACCCATTAAGAACGGACTAGTCCGATGTCTCAAGGATATAAAATTTTATTGCTTCGAGTTGTTAAGTCCTGCAAACTTCTTTCGACGTTCAAGTGATATCTAGCAGATCATTCTTGTCGGTCTTTGAAGTCAAATGAGTGCCGAGGTCGGGCTTTGCCCGCGCCGAGGCACAACTACTTAGGAAGGGTTCGGGATCGCTGGGTGGGAAACCTAGGTTTCCCAAGTCCCCGAGGTTACACCATCTTTATTTCGACGTCTACGCCGGCCGGTAGATTTAAATTCGTCAACGCATCAATGGTCTTCGGGGTCGGGTTATAAAGATCGATAATTCGTTTATGAACGCGCATCTCAAACTGTTCTCTGGAATTCTTATGCACAAAAGTTGAACGCAAGACCGTATATTTGGTCTTTTCGGTTGGCAAAGGCACCGGGCCGGTAATTTCGGCTCCGTTACGGCGGGCGGTTTCCACTATTTGCTTGGCAGATTGATCAATCAGCTTATGATCGTAGGCTCTGATCTTAATACGAATTTTCTGCTTTTCTTCCTGTTGTTCAAGCTTGGCCATAAGAAGTTAAAGAACTATAGTTTGTGCTTGGAATATCTTAACAAAAAATTAATAAATGGTCAATATTTAAGCCCTCCGCTTTTGGCAGAGGGCTTAAAACTAGAATTTACTTGATTATCTTGGCAATTACACCGGCACCGACGGTGCGTCCGCCTTCGCGGATGGCAAAGCGCTGTTTTTCTTCCAAAGCGATCGGAGAAATAAGCTTAACTTTGATATTGATAGTATCGCCGGGCATAACCATTTCCTGGCCTTCCGGCAATTCCACTTCACCGGTAACATCGGTAGTTCGAATGTAGAACTGCGGCTTATAACCCTTGAAGAATGGGGTATGACGGCCGCCTTCTTCCTTTGTCAAAATGTAAACTTCGGCTTCAAATTCGGTGTGAGGCGTAACACTGCCGGGCTTGGCCAAAACTTGGCCGCGTTCAACGTCAGTTTTCTTGGTACCGCGGAGCAATACGCCTGCATTGTCTCCGGCCATACCAGAATCCAAAGATTTATTGAACATTTCAATACCGGTAACAACAGTCTTTTGGGTGTCGCGCAAACCGATAATTTCGATTTCCTCGCCCACCTTAACCTGTCCGCGTTCAATTCTACCGGTAACAACAGTGCCTCGGCCTTCAATAGAAAAGATATCTTCAATTGGCATGAGGAATGGCTTATCGGTTTCACGAACCGGCTCCGGAATATGAGAATCCAAAGCGTCCATAAGCTTGGCAATAGAAGGCTCACCAAGTTCCGATGTGTCACCTTCGGTCGCTTTTAAGGCAGAGCCGCGGATGATTGGAGTGGTTTCGCCAGGGAACTGGTATTTGGTAAGAAGCTCTCTAATTTCAGCTTCAACAAGATCCAAAAGTTCAGGGTCATCAACCATATCTACTTTGTTGAGGTAAACAACAATGTAAGGAACACCAACTTGTCTCGCAAGCAGGATATGTTCGCGAGTCTGGGGCATCGGGCCGTCGGCGGCAGAAACAACAAGTATAGCGCCGTCCATTTGGGCCGCGCCGGTGATCATGTTTTTAACATAGTCGGCGTGTCCCGGACAGTCCACGTGAGCATAGTGACGCTTATCAGTTTCGTACTCAACGTGGGAGGTGTTAATGGTAATACCGCGAGCCTTCTCTTCCGGCGCCTTGTCAATGGAATCATAAGCACGGGCCTTAGATTTCCCTGATTTAGCAAGCACGGTGGTAATGGCGGCGGTCAAAGTGGTCTTGCCGTGGTCAA
>MFES01000027.1:41835-41945 GCA_001779955.1 Candidatus Doudnabacteria bacterium RIFCSPHIGHO2_02_FULL_46_11
GTCAAGCAATCGACTGTTTTTTAGGGCTCAAACACGAGTAAGACCGCATTATACCTGTCCCGTACGAAATCCGCTCAAAAGCGGCCCTTTCGTTCGAGGATTGACAAAAC
>MFES01000027.1:41971-42338 GCA_001779955.1 Candidatus Doudnabacteria bacterium RIFCSPHIGHO2_02_FULL_46_11
GTACAGACCCCTGCCAAGGAGGCATTGTGAAAACCGGTTGGTTGGTGATAATGGTCGCAGTGATGTTTGGCTGCAAGCAGGAAGGAGTGACGTTGGAGGAGGCACGGCGACTTTGCCCCGATTTTCGGCAGGATGTCGCAGACTACGTGGGTGGGCTAGTCGAAAGGGTCGACACAGTAGTGACCTTCTATGGCGCCATCCGCATCAACGTCGCTTTCGACCGTAAGATGGAAATGAGTTTCCCGAGCCTGCCGGTTGAAGTCCGGCCTGGAGATGTAATCGGCATATATTATACAATCCAGAACCCGGACTCGGCTCACCAACCAGGACCCGGCGGTCGAGACTGGCCCGCGGACAGCGTCGAGGT
>MFES01000027.1:42375-58484 GCA_001779955.1 Candidatus Doudnabacteria bacterium RIFCSPHIGHO2_02_FULL_46_11
GGTGGTTTCTTTTTATTTTAGTTTTTCCTTTTAGTTTACCCCCCCCCAATAATTCAGCGAAGGCTACCCCTTGAGAAAAATATCGCGCATTTAGTTTCTTTCCCCAATAGCGAAGACAGCTGCAATAAAAAAGTCTCCCGCAGGCAATTTTGCATGGTCTCGAGTCTGCGAGAGAAAATTGCCGAGGGTGAAACAAAAATCCGGCGCTGGCCGGATTTATTGTTGTCTTTTTTATGTAGCTGTCTGACCTATTTCTTTCCCGCATCGCCGATTATTTTTTCACCCACGCTCTTCGGCACTTCAGCATAAGCTTTAAATTCCATCGAATACGAAGCCTGCCCTTGGGTCATAGAACGAAGCTGTGTGGCATAGCCAAACATTTCTGACAAAGGCACAGTGGCCTCAACCACCTTGGCCTTACCTCTTTCATTCATACCAAGAATCTGTCCGCGCTTGGAATTTAAGTCACCAATAACATCACCCATGTTCTCTTCCAGCGTAACAACCTCAACTTTCATAATGGGTTCAAGAATAATTGGCTGGGCCCTGCGGAAAGCTTCCTTGAAAGCCATGGAACCGGCAATTTTAAAAGCAATTTCCGAAGAGTCAACGTCGTGGTAGGAACCGTCCAAAAGCGAAACTTTGACATCGACAATGGGATAGCCCGCCAAAACGCCAGTTTCCTCCGCTTCCACAACACCCTTAGCTACTGCCGGAATGTATTCACGGGGAATCGAGCCGCCGACAACTTCATCTACAAACTCATTGCCTTTTCCAATTTCGGTTTGAGGTTCAAGTTTAATAATCGCATGACCGTACTGGCCGCGGCCGCCGGTCTGACGGATGTACTTGCCTTCACCCTCGGCCGTGCCTTTGATAGTTTCCTTGTAGGCAACCTGCGGCGCCCCAACATTGGCTTCCACTTTAAATTCTCGCTTCATGCGGTCAACGATAATTTCCAAGTGCAGCTCGCCCATGCCGGCAATAACAGTTTGTCCGGTTTCTTCATCCGACTTCACGTGCAAAGTCGGGTCTTCTTCCAAGAATTTGGCAAGGACGATACCCAATTTCTCCTGGTCAGCCTTGGTCTTAGGCTCGATGGCCATCGAGATAACCGGCTCGGCAAAAGTCGGAGGCTCTAAGAGTATCGGATGATCGACATCGCAAAGCGTGTCTCCGGTGCGTACATTTTTCGGCCCAACCAGCGCGGCAATATCTCCGGCATTCACTTCTTTAACTTCTTCGCGGGAATTTGCGTGAAGTCTGACCAAACGCCCTACGCGTTCCTTATCCCCTGTTCGAGGATTTAAAATATAGGAGCCTGTAAAAATTGTTCCGGAATAAACTCTAAAGAAAGCCAATTTTCCAACAAACGGATCAGTGGCAATTTTAAATGCCAGCGCGGTTAAAGGCTGATCATCGGTGGCGTGTCGTTCAATAGTTTTTTCCGCATCTTTTACATCATGGGCGACAATGGCCCGAACGTCAGTTGGCGCCGGAAGATATTCAATAACGGCATCGAGCATAAGCTGGACACCCTTGTTCTTAAGGGCGGAGCCACAAAGGATGGGAAAAATCTGCAGGTTCATAACAGCCGAGCGCATGCCCTTTTTCAACTCCTCCAAAGTAAATTCCTGTCCGGCCAAATATTTCTCCAAAAGCTCGTCGTTGTTCTCGGCAATTTTTTCAATCATTTTGTGTCGGTACTCTTCGGCGCGGGCTTGCAGATCTTCAGGAATTTCCTCTTCGCGCATATCCTTGCCAAGTTCATCATAAAAAATTCTGGCTTTCATGGTAAATAGATCAACAATACCGCGAAAATCAGCCTCGGTGCCGACCGGCAGTTGAACCGGAACGGCATGATCGCTTAACCGGTCGTTGATTGAAGCGACATCCTTGAAAAAATCAGCGCCGGTGCGGTCGAGTTTGTTTACAAAACAAATTCGCGGCACACCGTATTTATCGGCCTGGCGCCAAACAGTTTCCGACTGCGGCTCAACGCCGGCTACGCCGTCGAAAACCACCACACCGCCGTCCAGCACGCGCAAAGATCGCTCAACCTCTACCGTAAAATCTACGTGTCCGGGAGTATCAATAATGTTAAAGCGGTATTCATCTCCACCCATCCATAAGGGGGCTTTCCAAAAACAGGTTGTGGCCGCGGCGGTAATGGTAATGCCTCGCTCGCGCTCCTGCTCCATCCAGTCCATGGTGGCCTCGCCTTCATGCACTTCTCCGATTTTGTGGGTCTTACCCGTGTAGAACAAAACACGCTCGGTAACGGTAGTTTTACCCGCGTCAATATGAGCAATAATACCTATATTACGGGTTTTTTCAATTGGATATTGTCTTGCCATTTAAATAACTTTAATTACCGGAAGTACTGCGTTTCTTGCGCATGAATCTTGCAAAGTGAGCAAAAGCCTTGTTGGCATCGGCCATGCGATGAGTATCTTCGCGCTTCTTGTAGGCCGCGCCCTGCCTGTTGAAGGCGTCCATTATTTCTTCAGCCAGCCTCTCATGCATGGGTTTGCCTTTGCGGGCTCGCGCCGCGCCAATAAGCCAACGCATACCCAAAGTGGTTTTACGCGGCTCAAAAACCTCAATCGGAACCTGGTAGTTGGCACCGCCCACACGCCTGCCTTTGACTTCCAAAGTAGGAGAAACGTTTTTTAAGGCCGCATCAAAAACCTGGCGCGGTTCGGTTTTCATCTTTTCATGAATAACATCAAAGGCGTCGTAAACAATACCTTGGGCCACGGTTTTCTTGCCGCGTTCCATTATGTAGTTAATGAATTTGGCAATTTTCACATTATTGTAACGCATATCTGCGTCAATTTTATGTCTTTTATATGATCTTGCTTTTCTTGGCATAGTTAGATAATTTTACAATTTACAATTTCTAATTTCTAAACAATGATTGAATTTCAAAATTTAAGAATTGAGGAATTGTTTGAAAATTGAAAATTAATTAATTGGAAATTAAAAGGCTTAAGCCTTTTTTGTTCCGTATTTGCTGCGACTTCTTTTGCGACCTGTTACTCCGGCGGCATCAAGCTTTCCTCGGACAATGTGATAACGAACACCAGGCAAATCTTTTACACGTCCGCCGCGAATCATGACCACCGAGTGCTCTTGAAGATTGTGGCCAATACCCGGAATATAAGCCGTAACTTCCATGCCATTGGTTAGCTTAACCCTGGCTATTTTTCTGATGGCGGAGTTTGGCTTTTTCGGCGTGGTAGTAGTTACCTTGGTGGCAACACCTCTTTTAAAAGGACTGCCTTGCGGTAAATAAACTGGCTTCTGCTTAATAAGGTTTAAAGAACGCATAAGAGCAGGTGACTTTGATTTCACCTTAATTATTTTGCGCCCTTTTCGGACTATTTGATTAATCGTTGGCATTGTATGGGGGATAGAAACTCATAGTTTCTCCCCCAACTTCGGCTCTAGCGAGCCTTCGCTCCCCCAGTTTCCTTGTAAGGTGTTCTGTTGCCTCCGGATAAATGTCCTCGGCAACAGGCAGCCTCCGCACTGGCTAAGCCAGGTGCTTCGGCACACTTTACATAGAAACTCGGAAAGAAAGTCAGAGAAAAATCTATATCTAGTTAATTAATTGGAGCTCTAAATGAAATTAAAAAGCTGCTTTTCCACCAGCTGGCGGATAAGATCAGCCCCTATGGCTTCTCCAGCCGTTCTAAACCTTCGAAACCTTCAAAAATATTCAATTGGTCCGTGTAGCCCTATTCTAAAGTACTTTTCTGACAAAGTCAAACGCCGGTTAAAAATCTGAAGGCGCCTTCGATTAGCATGTTTAAAAACGGGGCAATTATGTCCAAAATGAAAAATAAAATCAGCAGCGCGAAAATCGGGCCTATTCGTTCCAATGTCTCAAAAACCCTTCGCCCCGCTTCCGGCAATATCGCCGCGAGAATTTTGCTTCCATCAAGCGGCGGTAAGGGAATAAGGTTAAACAAAGCCAAAAAGAAATTTAAATAAAAAACAATAATTAAAAACTCATTAAGACTGGCAGTTGTGTCAGGCAAAAATCTGAAAACCAGAGCCGCAACCACCGCGATAAAAATATTCGAAGCCGGTCCAGCCAGCGCCACTAAGGCCGGGTCGCGCCTCTGGTCGCGAAGATTATAGGGGTTATACGGCACCGGCTTGGCCCAGCCAAAAACAAAATTCCCGCCAGAGAAAAGCAGTAAGGCAATAGGCAGAATAATCGTGCCATAGAGGTCTATGTGTGAAAGCGGGTTTAAGGTGAGCCGGCCTTCGCGTTCAGCCGTATCATCGCCCATCTGCGAAGCCGCCCAGCCGTGCGAAAATTCATGAAAGGATATAGATACAAACAGCACCGCTAAAAGCACTATCTGCTCGCCCCAATTTATTTCAGATAAAAAATCCATCCCGTATATTTACCCCAATAAATCTTTAGACTTTGTGTTAAAGCCAGAGATACTTGTTAAATAGTTAGTTATATAAATAAGCATTGTCTTATCCTATTCTGCGGTTCAAGATTTAGAAGTGTTAATTCTAGAATTAATTACGTAATTTAATACTTACCTACCTTAGCTCATTCCACTATACCAGCAGAAGATTGGGGAAGTTATACGGGATCCATCCAATGAAACCCCCAACCCCCAACCTTCAACCCTCAAGCAATCTTCAAACTTCAATTATCAATTCCGAACTGAAGTTTAAGGCTTAAAGTTTTATTGAAGTTTGGGTGTTGAAGTTTGAAGTTTAATAAAATACCCTAGACAAGTACCATATTTTATAGTAACATAACCTAGCTTATTCATAAATATCTTATTTTTCTATGGCCCGAGTTTGTACTATTTGCGGAAAATCATATGTTAAAGTCACTAAGCGAAGCCACTCCATGCGCGGCACGCATGTTCGCTTGCAGCCAAATTTGCAATGGATGAAGATTCCTGGCGGCGACAGAATCAAGGCGTGTACCAGATGTATTAAGACCCAGAGTAACAAGCTTCAAGCTGCTTAACCTGAATTAAAAAACCCGCTCGGCGGGTCTTTTTTTATCCATTTATTTGTTGAGAACTAAGCCAATGCTTATACTTTTGCGCCATTTTTTCAAAGCTCTTTGAATTATCGGCTATCAATTGCTTACCGTGAACCAACCGAACTTTAGCATTGATATTAACTTTGCCCCGATACTGGCGCACCGAATTCAATTTTTTTATTCTTTTTTTTGCAAGACTGATGATGGCGGCAATGCTGCGGGTGTTTTCACTTATGTATGCTTGCGAAGATAACTTTTTACCTGTGGCGATTTTTACAAGCTCGGCATAAGTTTTAGAGGCCCCGTAAGACCAAGCCTTGATCATTTCCCGGCCAACATTTGGGTTATCCACTATATGTCCGTATTTTTTGTAAAAATATTCGCGCCATTGAGCTAGTGACAGCTCGGCTAAACCGTAGCCATGATACGAACACGCATTTTCCCACGAATAAATATGCGGCACGCTTAAAACTAAAAGAGAATCCGATTTCATATCAAAGTGTTTTCTGTAACTCCTCTTGGCCAATTCTAAAACTTTTTTTCTGTTTAACTTTTTAACCGAATAAATTTTTCTTTCAAAATTCATAACAAACATTATTCCCATCATATCAAGCGGCATAACCGGATGGAGTTTTTTTACTTTTCTTACAAACAATTCAAAAGGATACGGTTGATTCTTATTGTCTCTTGCATAGCGCGCACGCCATTCAACACTGGACATCATAGTGTCTAAGAACATACTTTGCGTTTCGGCCCAGGCTGTAGAAGCCGGGGGGTATTCCGTGTTCATACAGGCATCGGGCTGCCTGCAGTTAAGACGGTCTGCTGCATGCCCACCTTCATGAAAAAGTGTAGCGTATCCTTGAATCCCAGAACCTACCTGCCCGTAAACTACATTGGTTGTAAAATTAGCTGCTCCTAAAAAACGCTTGCCCTCGGCCTCGTAAACTACATTGGGATAATGGCAAAAACCATTATTGTACTTTCCGGGGCGGTCTAGCAAATCCAAATTGATAGTCCCGCCCGAATAATCAATATTTAAGGCCGTCATAGACTTGCCCCAACGTATAAGGGCCTCATCAAACTGGAAAAATGGATCTTCTTCGCGCACAAAATCTCCGGAAATTAAAAAGGCAAAATTCCAAGGCTGGCGAAGTCCGGGCATTTTCTTTTCCATTTTGCGAACGTTTTTAAATCCGTATTTTGTTTTTTCGTAAATGTTATCGAACAAGGCAAAAACTTCTGATTTAGCCATGCCTTCCTCGATTTGAGTTTTGTATGCGTAAAAATCCGAATAGCCTAAAGCTTTGGCGTAATTATTACGCAAATCGACAAGTTTAATGTATTCGTCTAAACAAATAACCGCACTTTTTTCCTCGGCCTGAAAAATGACTTTTCTTACTTTTTCATCCGGATGCGTGCGTATCATCGTGCGCATTTGCAAGTGCGAGGCCTTAACAAATTTTTTAGTATAAGGGTCAATGTAGCCTTCTTTTTGTTTGGCCTTTTTTATCTGAATTTTATTTTCAAGATCCCCGATCTCAGTTTTTAATTTACGTACTTTTTTCGGAATTTGGTATTTTTTAAAAAAAGTCTCCCAAGCAATTAGCCGGCTTAATTCTTTGGGAACAGCGGTCTCTTTTAAGTGCTTAACAGTTTTAAGATAATCACTATTACCCTCAAACTTGTTGCGCTCGGCTAAAGCGAGCTTCATTTTACGGTCAACTGAGTGATCGCCCATATAGGAAATCCAAAATAACTCCTCATAATTTCCGTGGAGCTTGACATATTCGTGATTTAATCTATCTAGAAATTTAATTACTTCCATAATATTTATTTATTCTAACATACTCAAGATACCTCTATTATCTTGCTCCTTGCTGTATGGCCCGCGAGAATCTTTACCTTGCTTGGAGAAATATTGAAATACTTGGCTAAAAGTTTAACAATCGCCCGGTTTGATTTTCCTTTTTCCGCCGGCTCCTTCACCCAAACCTTATATGAATCTTCATCAATCCGTTCAATCTTTTCCTGACCCGCCGCCGGTTTGGCTTTAACGTAAATCCTCATATAAAGTTCTTTGGATTTTTATAAAGAAAAACGCCGTCTTCCACCCGGGCGTAGGGCCAATGCGGAAACCTAAAGGCAAATGAAACAACCCGGCCATCGGGTTTAAGTTCGTTCAATATTTTTTTCTCAAGGGCGGGCATTATTCTGGTAATGCCAAAAATAGTTAGAACATCGTATTCATAAAAATCCGCGCGCCAAAAACTTTTAAAATATACCCTCGCCCGATCTGCCAAACCCTCTTTTCTGATTCGGTAACGCGAAACCAAAACCAAAATCGGATTGATTTCAAAGCCCGTGGCATCGGCCCCCCGTTTGGCCGCTTCAATCAAGACCCGGCCATCGCCGGAACCCAGGTCGGCAAATTTCACTCCCCGGCCGACCGCAGCCAACTCCATCATTTTCTCTATGGCAGCCTTGCGCGAAGGCAAATAAGGAGCTCCGCCCAAAAGCGGAGCTGCCATAAAAATCACAAAAATGACGGAACAAATTAATACTACCCAATCCATAAGCAGGCTTCACCTATTCTGCGTTTGAATCATCTGTTAAAGTTGCGAAAGCAGCCTTGAGCTTAGCGATTTCACTTTGCAAGGTTGCCTTAAATTCGCTGTGAGCTGCCCTAACCGCGTCATTTCTCGTTTTAACTAATTCCTCAACGTTTGACTTAGTGTCAAGGGCAATTCTTTGGCTGTCGAGTTCGGCCTTAGCCGCGCGCAAGCTAGCCACTAAAGCACTTTTTACTTCAGCGGCGCTCAAGGCCCCTAATTGGCAATCACTCTTGGCTTTCTCTAAGGCCGTAGTAACCGTTGTGCGGAAAGCCGCGGCTGCAGCCTCGGCCGTAGTTTTTCGCGTGTTTTGAAGCGCCTCAAGACCAGTACGAAAAACATCCATGGCCGCCTCTACTGCCGAGCGCCGTTTCTCGCGGGCGGCGGACATTGAGGTTGTAAAGGCTTCTACGGCTGCCCTCTGCTCTTCAGTTTGGGCTAATTCGCTCAACTTTTCCAAACGCTCATCTGTGTTGGCCTTAGCCGCATCTATTCTCTCGCCAACCTTATCCTTGCGCTCCTCATGCCGCGTCTTTATTTCCTGCTTTTTCTCGGTTCTGTTATTAACAACCCTGTCACGCCGCTCGCTGACTGTTTTCTGGACATTGCCCGCTTCAGCGGAAATGCGAGTGCAAGAAGTTAAAGTTGATTTCTGTTCCTGCCTGGCTTGCTCGGGCTTTTTGCCTCGCTCGCTTAAATCCGTCTCGGCCAAAGCCGGACTGAATGAGGCAAAGGCCAAAGCAAAAACGGCCGGTACTAAAACGGCTTTAAAATTTATTTTCGTCATATGATGCGCCTAAATTATTTAAATCGGTACTGTCGGAAGTAGCGAGTGTACTATCCTCCTCCTGATCAGCCAAGGCCTGCTCTTCAGCCGTAATCTCGGCCAACAACTGGCTTGATATTTGGTCGGTCTGTGCATCAGGCGAAGCTGATGAGGTATTTGCATCAGATATTTGTTCCAGGCTGTTGTCGCCCGATTTTTCGGTTTCCGAGACAGAATCCATTTTACTCCTGCCTAAAAGGTAAACCGAAGTTCCGACCAAAACCACTATAATTAGAGGGGTGATTATTTTAACCATATTTGTTTCATTTGTATTTAATGGTTACAGATAAAGATATTATAAAACAGCTTAGCTTAATCGGCAAGCGCCGAAGTTGTATTACGGGGCAAGCCCCGAATATCAACCCTGGATATCTGCCTCGATAATCTGCGGTCTTTGTCCGACCTTAATTATTTTGGCGGTTTCCAGAGAGCTTTCTTACAACCCTATTATACTTTTCTAGCCACAGATTATCTGGAGGACAATCGAGGCAGTATCACAGGGTCAACCTCGATCGTTTTGAACTATGTTAATCTGGCCAGTTTATTCATTTTTTGGCATTGACTATTATAAATCATAAAGATGTTCCCATACATCAAAACGGCGGGAGGATTATCGAGGTTGTATTACGGGGCAAGTTCGGCCGAATTCTGGCTTAACCAGAGCAGGATATTTTTGACAACCTCGCGCGAATCGGCATTTTCATATTTTGCCCCGGCCGAATGAGGGTGGCCGCTGCCGCGGTCCAAATTTTCGGTCAAGCGCCGCACATCAACACTGCCCGGACGCGAACGAAAGCTTACCTTAACGGTCGTACCGTAGTTGCGCGCAACAAAACCCCAAGACGATTCATCAATGCTTCGCAAAAAATCGGTAAAAACACCGCTCGCTTCTTCTGTCTCGAGAATGGTAAAACCGCCGGACGAAACAAAAGCCGGCGCGATAAAAGAGTACAAAAAGGGCGGCCAATCACCGATTTGTTTGATACGTGAATTGCGAATTAATTCCTGAAGAATAAGAAATACCCGCTGGCTGTAACTGTTTATACTGCTGCTTAATTCATCAACGTGGATGTTTCCATCCCTCACCAGCTTCTCTGCCATGCCGTAAACTTGGGCATGGTCCGGCCTTACGTAACGTAATCCCCCGGTATCGGCGAGAAGGCCCATAAGCAAAATCTTGCACAACTCTGCTGGTACGGCCTGACTCAAGTCAAGCAAGTTAAAATAAATAATCTCCGAAACCGACGTTGCCTGTTCATCGAATAACATTAAATCAAAGCGTTCGTTTTTGTAAGGATGATGGTCAATGGCAATTTTAAGGCCACGAAACTCATTCAAATGATCGACTTTATCGGTAAAGCGGCCGGAAAAATTTGCGTCGACAAAAACCAGCAAATCAAACTCGTCGAGGTGGTCGCTTATGTCGGCCACAGATTCAATTTTGTCAAAATTGGCGAAAGCTTTAAAACGGTCGTTGATCGGCGACGAAACCATCATTTTTATGACCTTATCGGGAAACTTTTGGATCAATAAAAAATAGGCGGCCAAAAGCGAGGCAATGGCGTCGCCGTCCGGATCGCGATGGGTTGACAGCAGAACGCGCTGCGCCCGTCCGGCCAAATCAAAAAATTTTTGATGGAACTCGTTCATGGATTATTCGAGGCTTTTTACTTCTTTTATCCTGTTTTTGAAAATTTGATAATCTTCTCCGATGGTAAAGCTTCCCGTAACCATTTTCCCTTCAAGAACCTGGGGCAACCAATAGGCATCCGTCGGCCACATTTCATTATACGGCACTTCTTCCGTCCTAAACCATTTGGGCCTCATCTCTTCCGTTTCCGCAGGCTCGCCCTGCCACGAACCAACCAAATAAACATGCATTCGCTGGTCCCATTCCGGATTTGACGGAAAGAAAAAATCAATGACACCTGCCTTTTTCAAATGAGATTCAGAAATCGTCAGGCCGATCTCTTCTCCGGTCTCGCGAACTGCGCACTGCTCAACCGTCTCATTTTTCTCGATTTTTCCGCCGCTGCCGTTCCACCAACCCCGCCCGAACCCCCGTTTTTTCATGGCAAGCAGAACATGCCTGATTTTTCCGTCCTCCCTCCTTACTATCAAACACAAACTTACGTCCATACAAAAAACGGCGATGCCCAACCGCCGAAATAATTATTTGGCAATTCCCAGCTTTTCACGCACCTTTTTTACAACATCAGCCAATTTCCAGTCTGATTTGACCAGAAAATCAGAAGCGTGGAAACCCATGGCTTCGCTCACCACGCGCGTATCGTTGATATTTGTCAGCACGATAACCGGAACGTCGGCGCCCCAGCCGGCATTCTTACGAATGTTCTCCAAAACGGTCATACCGTCCATTTTAGGCATTATCATGTCCAAAAGGATGATGTCGGGATGTTCCTTGAGCGCAATATTCAGGCCCTCTTCACCGTCTTCGGCATGAAAAACGGCAAAACCCTCATTGGTAAATTTATCAACCAGGGCCTTAAGCATAGGCGCTTCATCTTCAACTATTAAAACTTTTTTGCTGTCAGCCATTCTTTTGTAGTACTTTATTGATTTCAGTGACTATTTGGTCTAAGCGCGCGTCAGATTTAGTGTAGTATTTTGTCACGCCTAAATCAATATAGGAATGAACTTTAGCCTGTGTGGCGGTATTCGAGACCACAAAAATGGGGATGGCCTTCCACTTTGTGTTATGCTTCAATTTTTCGACAAAATCCAACCCCGTCCCCTCGCCTATCAAATAATGATCAAGCCAAATGACATCTATTTTGGGCAAATCCTCCATGTAGCCCAAAGCCTGGTCAACTGATCTGGCCAAAACGGTCTCAAAACCGCTTTTCTCCATTTTTTTTTGTATGACTTGGGCCAGGGGACGCTCGTCCTCCACCACCAAAGCCACGTAATTGCTCTTGTCAGGCATATTTACAAGCCCTTAATTTCGACAATACTTGCTCAACAAAATTGAGTCCGCTTGCCTATTAATGATACACTGGTTATTAAAAAATTGCTCATCGAAAATTTTGGTTACTAGATTACTCCAACCCTTTAGCGCCAAGCTTCTTTTCCATGCCCGACGTGGGCATAACTATCTTAAAAGTAGTTCCCTTATTTTCCTCGGATTCAAAACTAACTTTTCCGTTGGCCTGCTCAATTATCGATTTTACAATGTAGAGACCCAGGCCCGTGCCGCTGGTGACTTTTGGCTTGATGTTATCGGCCCGGAAAAGCTTGGTGAAAATCTTGTCCTGCTGATTTTTGGGAATGCCGTAACCATTATCTGCCACCGTAATAAATATATCTTCTTTTATGGCTGTGGGCACTGGTTTATCCATCTTAATTTCAACGGTAATCGTTCCCTTGGCCGGCGTGTATTTAACGGCATTGGTTAAAAGGTTTTGGAAAATAATGCGGATGAGCTTGGGGTCGGCATTGATGACCGGCACTTTCGGGTCGTACTTCTCCACGATATTCATATTTTTGGCGGTGATATCGGGTTTGATTTCGGCCAAAACGCTTTTTGAAATATCAACAATGCTCATCTGTTCGGGATCAACGGCAAAAGTGCCAAGTTCAATGCGCGAAACGTTCAACAGCGCATTAACTAAATCTATCATGCGGCGATTGCCTTCATAAACCTCGTGCAAATAGCTCTTCTGATTGTCATTAAGCTTACCGGCATCCTCATCCAGCAACATTTCCGTGTACCAGCTAATCGTTGAAAGGGGCGTACGCAGCTGATGGGAAGCCAAAGACACAAACTCGCTTTTGGCCTGGTCGATATCTTTTTCGTGGGTAATATCTCGAAAAATAACGACCGCACCGACGGCTTTCTTATCAACTACTACCGGCGTAGCCGTGACCGCCACCGGAAACTTTTCGCCGTCAGTGCGAACAAAATAGTAATTGTCGGCCATGCCGCTCGTCACTTTTTGTTTTAAAAACAAGCGGGCAAAAGTGCCTTTTTTATTTCCGTAAATCGAATCGCCGTTTCCGTCCACCCAAGGAACCGTTTCCGTAAATCTGGCGCCGGCCATTTTATTGAAATCCTGCCGCAACATCAGCGCGGCCGACTCGTTGGCCACTATTATATTGCCCGAGACATCTATGGCAATCATCCCGTCGCCGATGCTCGAGATCAAAGCTTCATCCTTGGCCTTGGACTCCATCAATTCATTGACCTTCTGGCTTAATTCGCGGGTCTGCTGCTTGACCTTGGTTCCTAAGCTTAAGTTCAATGAAACAATGTCTTTGCGCGATTTTTGCGTTTCTTTTACGAAGTTCAAAAAAGCATGTGAGAGATCCTCAAATTCGTCGGCCGTGCCCAAATGGATCTTATAATGGTCCGGATCTTTAGAGGCCTTGCTTACCCCCTCGGCCAACATGCGCACCGGGCGAGTAATTATGTTTACCAAAAATATAATTACGCCGATGGCAAGCAAAAAAACAAACAGCGCGCCCATGATAGAAAAATTGGAAACAAAATGCCCGGCCCGGCCGTAATAATCATCCATGTAGGTTACGGCCACTATTTTTTTGTCGAGATATGGCTCTTGCCAAAAAACTACGGCCTTAATCGTTTCATTCAAATCTCTGTGTTCTCCGGCTGATTTTGTTAAAATCGCCTCTTGGGTGTCGCCGTCAAACTCCTTGAGTTTGGCAAGGTTTTCAACAACGAATACTTTGCCGTTATCGACTATCATTTGGTCAAGCAGCCCCTGAATTTCCTCATCGCTCTGAATAAAAAGCAATTCAGGCGAATAGAGCTCTATTTTCGCCTGCATGCGGGCGTAAATATCTTCCTGCACAAGGTTCTGATAGGACTGCAGCACCAAAACGCCGAACAAAGCCAAACTGGAAAGGGTAACGCTGGCAATGACGCCAATAAATTTTACGTAGAACTTTCGGCTTTTCAAATTTGTCAGTGAAAAATCATCCTCTATTTTGGCCCGTATGCCTCCCAAAAAATTATCGAAAATAAGATAATAAAGCGTGGCAATGAGCACGGAAATCATCACGCCATTGAGTGTATTTTTTATCTGCTCCATGCGCGGCATCATGGCCTCATTGGCAAACTGGAAGGAACCAAAAACATAACCGATTATCGAAAACAGGAACCCGGCCACGGCAATGAAAACCGGATAACGCAGGGTTTGACGGTAAAGACTGTCGGGGTTAACCGATTTCGCCTTGCCGTCCGCATAGGCGCCAATTGGCCAAAAAACCAAAAAACATAAGAGGATGTAAACGCCGCCCAGCACCGGCACCTCCCAAAAATAATCATAGGCCAACCAACGCAGCTGAAGACTGTTCAAATTAAGCGTGAAAAAATCGTAAATCGGGGCAAACAGCCAGTACCAAACCGTGAGGCCGAACCAAAGAATCATAAAAGCCTGGGTACGGATGCTAAAAATTCTGCGGCGGCGGTAGTACAAAATAAATAAAATAATGTTGAAAAAAACCAAAAGACCAAGCAAGCTGAAAAACACAACCCAGTTCAAAGGCAAATCGCCGGCTAGAGCAAAAAAGCTGTAAATAGCCACGCCTAAAACCGAACAAGCCGTCAAAATGGCGGCGAATATTACGGGCGTTTTAGGATTTGATTTTCGTTCCTCTTTTTCTAATTCTTGCGGCACGAGCTGTTTAGTTTTTAGTTTTTGTTAATCTCTTAAATTATTAAATTCAACAGGTAGGCGAAACACAGTGAAGTTTTCTGGTCGGAGTGCCGGGAACCCCAGTAGTAGAAGCTGCGCTTCACTACGGGGCAAGTCGAACCTCATTTGGTCGGGGTACCCAGAATCGAACTGGGACTACATGCACCCCATGCACGCGGGCTACCACTACCCCATACCCCGATCAGCTATGTACGAATTTAAAAGCGCGCCTGTCCCGTAGTGTCCGCCCCGGGCGGACTACTACTGGGATACTGCCGGTATACTACACTCCGCTACCACTACGCCGCCTCGGGGCTCCAAAGAGTCGCGGTGGCGACAACCTATCGGCGAAAACCGCCATGGTCTCCGCCGCAGGCGGAGCGGCTTACCCCATACCCCGATCAATCGATGTGAGAGTAAATATTATACAATTTTCAGTGAAAAAACGTAAGGTTAGCCAAGCGAGTCAAACCTGTCGATCAAGGCCTGAAACTCATCATCGGTCAGGCAGGTAATCCATATTTTTCCGCCGCCGTTATCGTTGCGCGAAACCAATACGCTTTTGACATTAAGCTTACCGCGCAAATGATTCTGCAAAGCGTGGATCTCGCGATCCTTGACAGTGTTCATTTTGAGAAGCTGCGGCCGCTTGGTCCATTCGCGGCTCAAAGCCATGGCCTGATCGGTGGCCAGCTTTTTTTTGATTATCATTTCATAAAGGGCAAACTGGCCTTCACGGTCGGCCACCTGCAGCAGCGCCCGCCCATGACCTTCAGAAATTTTTCCGTTCATCAAAGCCGCCTGGATCTCCATCGGCAGCTGCAAAAGGCGCACTATGTTGCTTACCGCGGGGCGGCTCTTCGAAACCTTTGTAGCAATTTCATCATAGGTCAAACCGAATTCATCGTGAAGCCGCGAAAAAGCTTGCGCTTCTTCAATAATATTGAGGTCGTCGCGCTGTAGGTTTTCAATTATGGCCAACTCCAGCCTTTGCTGGTTATTTATTTCAGTCTTGCGGATAATGGCCGGAACTTCGACCAATCTGATAAGTTTTGCCGCCTGCAGCCTGCGCTCACCGGCTATAAGCTCGAACTTGCCGTCATGCCGGCGGGTAACGACCAATGGCTGAATAATACCGTGCGTTTTAATACTCTCGGCCAACTCCCGCAAACTGTCCGGATCAAACATTTTTCTGGGCTGGAATGGATTGGGTAAAATTTCATCCACCAACAAACTGGTAATTTCGTCACGGGGAACATCAAGCGGCGGCTCGGCTACAGGCAGCACCGGGTCGGCAAAAGTTTCAACATTCATATTTCTTGGCCTGGTGCCGTTTTCAAAATCATTATCTTTTTCGGGAACCTCTGGAATATAGGAAGAGACCACGTTTTCTTCCTTAAAATCCTCGGGTTCCTGGTCGGTCGGGATTAACGCCGCCAAACCTTTTCCTAAACCAAACTTCGGCATACCGGGTTAGTAGAACTTCAATAATCTTATTGTTTCGCTGTTTTTTGCGAGATTATTAAAGTTTTTTAATTATCCTTTCTTGATTACCAAGTATAAACTATTATCCATAAGATTGACTGAAAAACAGATTGAAGTTTCACTACCCGGCATAACATCATACGCTGAAATTAATCTCCTTGCTGATTATTTCCTCGGCCAGTTTTTGGTAAGCCTTGGCGCCCACCGAACCTGGATCGTAGCTCAAAATTGACTCGCCATGCGAGGGCGCTTCCGCCAAACGGGTGTTTCTCGGCACCACCACCTGGTAAACGTGGTGCGGAAAATTGTCGCGCACCTCCTGAACCACCGCCTTGGACAAAACATTGCGGTTATCGTGCATGGTCAGAAGCGCGCCGGCTATTCGCAAGCTCGGTTTTAAATGTTTCTGGACCAAACCAATGGTTGAGATAAGTTGCCTCAAACCTTCAAGAGCGTAATATTCGCACTGCACCGGAATT
>MFES01000028.1:0-1870 GCA_001779955.1 Candidatus Doudnabacteria bacterium RIFCSPHIGHO2_02_FULL_46_11
CACAACCGTCAGCCTCGGCCCGGCGCCAAGCGCGGCCGGCAGCCCGGGCCTCCAGATGTTTTCGGTTTCGGCTCCCGCTTTGAGCCGCGGGCTCATCTTGCATTCCAGGGAGGTATAGTTGTAAAGCCCGCGACCGGTGAGGAACGGAGCGAGTTCCAGGAATGCGCCGCACCGGCCAACCGCCGCCGAAGTCCGAAAATCCGCAAACCACTTGTGCTGGCCGTCGCCGCTCAACTGGCGCTGAAGCATGACCTCGACCCATTTGCCGGCGCCGCGGCAGCCTAAGCCGACCATGAGGTTGGTGTTGTCCGGCAGATCCTGGCGGATGTTGGTGATGCTCCAGGCCGCTCCGTACAGGCACGAATGCACTACCACCGTGGGGTGGAGTACGAGCTTGCCTTGCGCCGCCTGGCCGTAAACAGGGCAATTAAGCCCGAAAAACAGCAGGGAAACTGCGATAAGGCGCTTCATTTGAGCCTCCATTGGCAGGGAAGTGGACGGTTTTTTAAATAGCTTATATAATATTTAATGAGTGGCCAAGACCACCATATGGCGATTATTAGCACCACAATATGATTCAATCATTGTATGAAAGCTTGGGCATGTCGCCCAATGAAGGCAAAATCTATGATGCCCTTGTAGAAAACGGCGAGTCATCTATTTCCGCAATTGCCGTAAATGCCAAAATTCACCGGCGGAACGCTTATGACGCCATTGGCCGGCTTGTTAACAAGGGTTTGGTTTTTCAAATTATTGCCGCACACGAAAACAAGTACAATGCCGTTGATCCCGGCAAGCTGGAAGAATTGCTTTTTGAAAAGCAGCAGCAACTTAAGGATTTGTTGCCGGCCTTAAACAAGAAATTCAGAGCGCGCAACGCCCCGCAGGAAGCGTATATTTACCGGGGCATAGAAGGACAAAAAAATATCTTTAGGGACTTGCTTCGGGTCGGCAAAGACAGCTATTTTATCGGCGCTAAAGGCGGTTGGTTGGATCCCAGGCTTAGCACTTTCCGAGATGCATTCTTTAAAGAAGCCAACCGCAAAGGAATAAAATTTATCCAACTTTTCGATTATGATGTAAAGACCCAGCTACCCGGCTTTCCTAAACGGTTCGGCGGCAAGCTTCAGTACCGTTTTTTACCCAAGGACTATTCTACCAATTCGGCCATTCATATTTTCGGGGATTATGTTATAACTTACACCGGTCTGCCCATAGGGAAAATTACCGATGACATAGTTTTCTTTGTCATCCGAAGCAGTGATCTTGCCGAAAGTTATCGCACTTGGTTTTGGGCCTTGTGGAAGCAAGCCCAGCCGGATAAAACGGGTAGGCGATAATTTTTGCTGTGCTTTACAACACCTCCCCGCGGTCTTGCCGCGGGGAGGTGTTTACCTCTGCTAAAAAGGTTATATAATTATATATATGCTCAAAAACAGATTAATGTCGCTGACCGTTGCAATTTTTGCCCTTATTTTGGTGGCACTTTTAGCGATTTTGTTCCAGCCTAAAAAAACAGCCGCCCCCGCAGAAATTGAATCGCAACAGGAATAATGTTTTCCCAAGTCTTAAGCAAAAACGCAAAAATTATTATTGTCACCTTGTCGGTGTTTTTTTATTTGCTCCCCTTTAGCGGCCGTTTTATTATTTGGCAGCAACCGATAGTCGGCACTGATGTTATAAATGATTTTACCAAGGTTTTTATTTTCGCCGTTGACATTGTCGCGCTAATTGGCGTTTTGATATTACTGCAGGCCGCGCCCAAGCAGGCGCTGCCCAAAAAAACAGTTTTTTTATTTTTGTGTATTTTTATCGGCTGGGCCGGGTTTAGTTTTCTGATGGCCGATGTTCATAGTTTTCTGGGGCTTAT
>MFES01000028.1:1881-5723 GCA_001779955.1 Candidatus Doudnabacteria bacterium RIFCSPHIGHO2_02_FULL_46_11
TTTGGCCTTGTTGTTTCCGGCGTTATTCAAACTTTTTTTGCCGTCAGTCAATTTTTAGCCCGAGGCAGCGCCGGCTTCCCGATTTTAGGTTAAAGCTCTTTAATAATTGGCCAAGAGGGCGTGGCCAGCTTTGTCGCAGGGGGTGAAAAGTGGCTGCGCGCTTACGGCACCTTGCCGCATCCGAATATCTTGGCGCTATTTTTAACTATTTCTTTTCTTTCCGCGCTTGCTTTAATAATTTCCCTAAAACCGCATAAATATAAAAAAGCGCTCATTGCCGCTGCTGTTTTTATCGCCCTGGGGCTAATGCTTACCTTGTCCCGAATATTTATCATGCTTGCCGTTTTGGGCGTTATTTTATTTTGGCTAATTAGGAGGCCTCCGGCGGGAAGGTTTGCCAAGTTCAAACGCTACGGGATAGCGGCCGGCATTGTTTTTGTTTTTTTCGCCGGGCTTTTGGTGGTGCGTTCGCCTGAAAATGACAATTCCTTAAATTACCGAGTGCTTTACGGCAATGCCGCTTCGCGTTTGGCCCAGAGTAACAAAGTGTTTGGTATTGGTTTGGGGCAAAGCGTGCTTTTGGGGGGCGAGGCTTTACAGGCCGAAGTGACCGCGCAAAATACAGAATATCAACCATGGATGCACCAGCCGGCGCATAGTATATTTATGCTGACCTTTGTTGAAACCGGGGCAGTGGGCATGACGCTGTTTATTATATTTTTGGTATTGGTCACCAACCGAGTTTATAAAAAAATAAAAAAAGACCCGCTGGCGCGGGAAAATATATTTTTTGTTTTTTCAGGCGTGGCTTCGGTTTTAATTGTTATTGCCATGTTTTTTGAACACATGTTTTTTACAAGCCCGACCGCGCTTTATCTGTCGTTTGCCGTATTCGGCCTTTTAGTCAGCTCCAAAAATAACCTGGACAACCCCGGCAGGGGCTTGTGATTTTTTATTTAAAACCGGCAGTTATGACCATATTTATTCCGACTATTATAATCATTGCGGCCATAGTTTTGTTACTACTTCTGATTTTATGGCTTTACGATTTTTTGTTGGGCGGCGAGGATTATTTTACGCCCCAAAAGGCCCTAGACCAAATTAATAAAATTATAGCCGACAACAAGTGCGAGAAAAGTATTATTTATGACCTGGGCAGCTGTCGCGGCCATTTTGTATTTAGCCTGCTGG
This sequence comes from Candidatus Doudnabacteria bacterium RIFCSPHIGHO2_02_FULL_46_11, assembly GCA_001779955.1. Classification (GTDB taxonomy): domain Bacteria; phylum Patescibacteriota; class Doudnabacteria; order UBA920; family 2-02-FULL-46-11; genus 2-02-FULL-46-11. The sequence goes on from MFES01000028.1 coordinate 3,073, forward strand.
ATAAATATCCTGAAATGAGGGCGGTGGGCATAGATAACAGTTTTGTAAGAACCTCCATAGCCAGACTGCGCAGCAACTTTCATAAGGGCAATGCGAAATTCCTTAAGCGCGATATTTTCGATATCAACATATCTGCCGCGGACTTGGTTTATATTTATCTGCCGCAAGAGCTGCTTGCACGGTTAGAAACAAAATTAAACACCGAGCTCAAGCCGGGTGCTTTGGTTATCACTTATCGTGTTCAATTTTCTAATTGGAGGCCGGAAAAAATTATCGCCCTGGATACGGCCCCTTTGACTAGAGAAAAAATTTATCTCTACAACGCCCCGCGCGAACGCCCTGCGGTCTTGCCGTGGGGAGGGGTTCACCGCAAAAATTAAGGCAGCGGATTTTTTATCCGTCTTCGGGCGAATTTTGTTTTGTAGCCCCATATTTCCAAGAACAGAAACAGTATAACAAAAGTCAGCGGGGCGATGTTTTCAACCGGCATATTCAGCACAACGTACACGTTATAGCTAAAAAGCAGGCCGATTAGGCCAATTATTATATCCATAACCTGGTTGGTCCAGTATTCACCGGCTCGAACCGTTACCTCAAAAAGTTCCCAGGCGGTGAATAAGAGGGCGGCGGTCAAAAAGGACTCGGCAATTGGGAAATATTGGAAAAAGAAAAAACCGGTTATAAAACCAAACAGAAAATGGTTAAGCGACCAAAGATCTATAAATTTTCCTTCTGCCCAAATGTTCATTAGAAATTGGTAAATTCCTTACCCGCGTCCACATCTATCTGACTGCGCATTTTCATATATTCGGGCGGATAAACTTTAACGATTTTGAATTTGCCGGCAGTGGTTTTCGTCTCGGCGTGAATTGTTTGCTCAACTATATGAGCATGGCCCCAATAAAGCCACTTGCCGCCAATATTATGCACTAAAGAAACGGGCGTCGGCGCCGGATGGTAAAGTCGCATATTCGGTTTTTCGAATTCAAAAACACTGCCCGCAAAATCTTCGGCGGTAAATTGCTTGGCCAAATGTTTTTCCCAAATTAATTCTTCAGGAAATCCTTGTTCCGTGGTTATCTGTAATGTATCGTTGATTTCTATAAAACTGCCCATTTGATATTTTTATCTTACCACAAATAGAAAACGCGGCTATTATTTGACCTATTTTTCTTTGCTTTGCCCCATGAAGCCTTGGCGTAGTATGTCGGGCGACAAATTTTTTCAGTACCAGGGCCAGTCACTAATAGTTTTATAGTTCGAAAGCTTGTGGATATACTCATTTCTTTTTAGATAGGTATCATACTATAATATATATATGGCGGGCAACCAAGTTTTCAAATCAGTCTATTTTTCTGACTATAAAGAAACAGGCTCAAAAGCAAAAGGTGTTGTTTTAGCTTTTGGTGAAAGAAATATAGATTTGTACAAAAGTCTCGCTGATTTTGGAAGTAATGAATTACGCAACCTACTTGGAACCGACTCTTATCTTGAGCTTGAACAACGAGCACAACAGGAAGGATTGCCAGTTAACACCTATTGTCTTTGGTATCTACGAAAAAATCTCGGCGTAGAAGAAACGAAAACGAAATTAATAAGGAGGAGCGAAAGAGCAATTTCCAATTTTATAAATCAGGTCATTAAGGGAGATTGCCTGGAGGTGATGAAAGAAATTCCAGCAAAATCAATAGATATGATTTTATGTGATCTACCATACGGCACTACACAAAATCACTGGGACAGCGTTATCCCAACTGATCAACTTTGGGACCACTATGAGCGCATTATCAAAGATAAAGGCGTTATTGCTCTTACAGGACAAGGGCTCTTTACCGCAAACCTCATGCTATCTAATCCAAAATTGTTTAAATACAAAATCACTTGGGTAAAATCCAAACCGACAAACTTTCTTAACGCTAAAAAACAACCGCTTAGAAAACATGAGGATGTTTGTATCTTTTATAAAAATCAGCCCGCATATAATCCTCAGATGACTTATGGCGAACCTTACAACAAAGGTTTTAGAAAAGACCAATTTACCGGGAGTTACGGCGACTTCAAAACTGTTGAGGTAAAAAGCAATGGCGAGAGGTATCCTACTGATGTTGTATATTTCAAAACTGCCGAGAGTGAAGGTGAGGTTTATCATCCTACACAAAAACCAGTGGAACTCGGCCGCTATCTCATTCGTACCTTCACAAAAGAAGGAGAGATTGTCTTAGATAATACTTGCGGTAGTGGTAGCTTTCTTGTTTCGGCAGTTTTGGAAGGCAGAAAATTTATTGGAATTGAGAAAAACGAAGATGTTTATCTGTTCAAGAAACATAAAGTGGATTATATCGAAGTTTCCAAAAAGCGTATCAAAGAAGCCGAGGCTCAATACAAAGCTACTAATAATAAACTTTTTTAGTTTCAAGTATTAAAAACCTTCAAATTTCGTCTCCGGTATTTTCTGCATCATTTCACTATATTCTTGTGAATTTATAGCCTCTTTCTCAAGAAGCCATTTTAGAACATGAATTGACTGGTTGGAGTGTAAAAATGGACTTACCTCACCGTTTAAGTGCATTTCGTTTTTAATATAATCTAGGTGTTTTTGTTGTAAAACACCACGCCCAACGAGATCATAACCGATGCGTAAAGTGTCAACG
>MFES01000029.1:0-14441 GCA_001779955.1 Candidatus Doudnabacteria bacterium RIFCSPHIGHO2_02_FULL_46_11
CCAAAACACATCCAGCAATTCAGGGTATGAAATTTCATCCGGGTTAAAGATAATTTGGATAGCCTCGGCAAAATCTGTGGTACCAGAGCTCACCTGCTCGTAAGTCGGTTGGCTGCCTTTTCCGGCATACCCTGAAACAACGCTGGCTGCGCCTTTAAGTCTTTGAAAAATGGCTTCGGTGCACCAAAAACATCCTCCCGCAAAAGTCGCTTTTTCAAAATTATTTTTGACCATAGTCTAATAGTAATAATACCGCCTGTGGAAGTCAAAAAACGGAAAATGAACTAAAATAAAGAGAGTGAAAAAAAATATAACAATAGTGGCATTATTACTTATTTTCGGGTTTACAACTTTTGTAAATCCGCAATTTTTAAGCGCGGCCACGCAAGAGGAATTGCAAAAAGAACTTGCGGAAATCGAACGCCAAATTGCCGATCAGGAAGCCGACTTGAAAAACATACAGGGCGAAAAGCAAACTCTTACCAATAAACTAGGCCAGCTGAAAAAAGAGCAGACTACGCTTAAACTTCAAATCCAAGCCAACGACTTAAAGGTTAAACAGCTGGGCGGCGAGATTGATGAAACCCAGGAATCCATTACGCAAACCAGCGACAGATTGGACAAACTTAAAATCAACTTGGCCGAGGTGGTCCGCCAAGTCGCTGACGCCGAGGAGCGTTCTTTGGTGGAAATGATAATCCTAAACGACAGCCTGTCTGAAGCCTTGGCTGAAGTTGAAAACTTCAACAGACTTTCTGACGGCCTCCTAACTATTGCCGGCGAGATGCGCGCGCTTAAAAACGATTTAACGTTCAAACAGGATAAACTCGAAGAACAGCAATCAGCCACAAGCAACTTAATCTCCATTCAAATACTTCAGGCCGGCCAGTACAGCTCAAAAGTGCAAGAACAGGACAGCCTGCTTGAACAGACTAAGGGTTTGGAAGCCGAATATCAAGGCATTCTCAATCAAACTCGGCAAAAAGCCAGCCAGGTAAGAGCTCGCCTTTACGAATTAGCCGGCGGCACCACAACCAATGTAACCTTCGGCGAAGCTATGGAAATCGCCAAGTGGGTGTCGGACCAAACTGGCGTCAGGGCTGCCCTGCTTTTGGCCGTGCTGACCCAGGAATCTAACTTGGGTAAAAATGTCGGTACCTGCAACCGAGCCGGCGACCCGCCGGAAAAGTCTTGGAGCCAAATTATGCACCCCACGCGCGACGCGCCCATATTCCCCGGTATAACAGAAGAGCTTGGGCTTGATACAGAAACGACGCCGGTTTCCTGCCCCATGCGCGACTCACGCGGCAATCGCGTGGGCTGGGGCGGCGCTATGGGCCCGGCTCAATTCATTCCCTCAACCTGGCGCGGATATAAAGACAAAGTTACGGCCATAACCGGCCGGCCGGCCAACCCTTGGGATATTAGAGACGCCTTTATTGCCGCCGGTGTCCTCCTTCGCGCGAACGGCGCAACGGTAGACGGCGAGGACGGCGAATGGCGAGCGGCCATGCGCTACTTCTCCGGTTCAACTAATCCCAGGTTCCGCTTTTATGGCGATAACGTTTTGAGCTTGGCCCGAAGGTACCAGGCCGAAATAGATGGTCTAAACTAATCCTGTATAACTTCCCCCAGCATGTTCTTCTACACCTACATTTTATAAAGACCAAGAATAAAAGTATATACACAGGTTATACCAGTAATTTCAAGAGAAGGTTAGAAGAACATGAAACTGATCATCGCTTTACCAATAAATTCCATAAGCCGTTTAAACTTATTTATTACGAAGCTTGTACTAAAATGGTTGATGCCAAACGCTAAAGAATTATACTTCAAAACTACTCAAGGCAAGAGATTTTTAAATATTAGGTTACAAGGGTACAAACGCACAAAGTAGCGTTTGGCTCTGGGGGTATTTATACAGGATGCGCGATAACCAAAAATTCATCCTTTACATGCGAAATTTTATTTTTGGCGCAGAGGATAGTTTAGTCTCAACTGTCGGGCTATTATCCGGTATCGCCAGCGTCAACACGCCGCGAGCGACGATAATTCTCACCGGCATAATTCTTATTTTTGTGGAAGGCTTTTCCATGGCCATCGGCAGTTTTCTTTCCGAAGAAACAACCGACGAATCCCCCCTTGGCCACAGACTGCCATTTGTTGAAACCTTCACGGCCGGCGCGGTTATGCTGGTTACTTATTTTGCCACCGGCCTAATTCCCTTGGCGCCGTATTTATTTCTGGAACCGAAACCGGCTTTCCCTTTATCAATTATTTTAACTTTAATTTCACTTTTAATGCTTGGCCTAATCAGCGCCAAGCTATTGCGGACGAACATGGCCCGAAGCGCCCTGCGCATGACCATCCTCGGCGGCCTAGCCGTAGTCATCGGCATCACCGTCGGCGGCTTAGTTAAATAAAACAGTTGGTTTACGGAAATGGTCGTATTATACTGTAAGCAACCATTGAAAATTAACTGAAAGGTAACTATGAACTTCATCCTTTGGATTATCTTCGGCGGCTTGGCCGGCTGGATCGCAAGCATGATAGTCGGCAATGATGGTGGAATGGGAATTATTGGTAACATTATTGTCGGCGTGATCGGTGCATTCTTTGGCGGCTGGATTACCGATAAAATAGGGATCGGCGGTATGCCCGGAGCCGAACGGCCAACAAGCATTATAAGCTTTGCCACGGCCGTGGGCGGAGCAATTATTTTGCTTCTCATTCTCAACGCCTTATTTTAAAAAAATCACCATCTGCAAAAAACTCCACCCAGGAGTTTTTTGTTTTTTTAGTATGTATTTAAGTACGTATTAAAATACCTATTTTACTCTAAACAAAACCCTCCTAAAGCCACCAAATTAGTTGATGAACTTAGGAGGGGTGGAGACGTCCAGCGGACGTCTCCAGTCAGCCCTTCGGGCAAAGGCTAGCGCATCATCATTGGCTTGGCCACGAACATCACGAGCTCGTGGCTCTCGACACCGGCGAACTGCGCCATGTTCTGATCTTCGCCGAGCCGGGTATAGAGTATCCTCGGGTTCAGTACAACGGCCTGGCCCCGGCACACGCCCTCGTGCTGGGCCGCCGCCAGATCGGCCACGTGAGGCAGCCACTTCTGAACCGACGCGGCATCCTCGATCCAGTCGGAGGTGAAGTACAGGGCGATGATCACGTCGCCACGTGTGCAGAGCTCCGGCCCTTCGTGCCGCAGGCTGGCGTCGAAGTTGCTCATCGCCGCCGAGGCGAGTTCATGGTAGCGGCGCAGGAAAGGGTCGATATCCTCGGACGGCCCTTCGTAGCTCCCGGCCGTGTTGTAGATCGACGAAGTCGAGCCTGACGAGCGCGTCATCGCTGAACTGCTCGTTGAGCGAGGGCTCGCGCGCCATGATGGCCGCGGCGATGGCAACGGCGACGATGATTACGGCCAAAGCCGCGATGGAAAGCTTGCGCATGACTCCTCCGATACGGTTGAGTTCATCCCTTAGCCAGAGCGGCTCTCGGATTTATCATATTTTATCATATATAATTCATATTGTCAAGTGTACCGTACTCTGCCAATACCTTGGAAACACTTCAGCTAGAATGAAGCTATAAGGAAACCAAGTCCATGTCATATACCAACAACCTTCATAAATAAGGCGTTTTCCGACAAATCAAAACCGCCCCTTTAGCCCCCCCTTAAAAGATTAATTACTGCAATCGAAAAATGTCGCGCAGCCCCGCCTGCTGGGTTCCGAGGTGGGGCGAGCGAAAAGAAAAGCGCCCCGCAGGAGGGCGCTTATTCTGGTTTTTCGATGCAGTGAATTTATCTAGTTAGTAATCTTTTAATTTACTTATCATTCTATGCTCTTTTATTCTCTCAAGCGCTTTGGCTTCAATTTGGCGAATGCGCTCACGAGTAACACCGAATTCAGCGCCCACTTCCTCAAGGGTATGGGTTACGCCATCCTCCAAGCCAAACCGCATCCTCAAAATTTTCTGCTCTCTAGGATCCAGCTCTTGTAAAATTTCCGCAACATACTCCTTCAATAATTGGCGCCCGGCAACTTCCGAGGGCATGGCCGACTCGGTGTCTTCAATAAAATCCTTGAGGCTAGAATCTGAATCGTCTTTTTCATCGCCTACCTCGGCATCAATACTTACGGTTTCCTGTGAAATTTTCTTCAGTTGGTAAACTTTCTCAACCTCAATGCCCATTTCTGCGGCGATTTCTTCGGGCAATGGTTCGCGTCCCAAATCCTGCACTAATTGTCTTTCAATTTTAGCGTATTTATTTAGGGTTTCCACCATATGCACCGGAATGCGAATAGTGCGCGACTGGTCGGCCAAAGCGCGGGTAATGGCCTGCTTTATCCACCAGGTGGCGTAGGTTGAAAATTTATAGCCTCGGCGCCAATCAAATTTTTCTACCGCCCTAAACAATCCAATATTGCCTTCTTGTATCAAATCAAGGAGACCGAGGTTTCGCCCCATGTAACGTTTAGCAATAGAAACTACCAATCGCAAGTTTGCTTCGGTCAGCCTCTTAAAAGCCATTTGGTCGCCTTTTTCAATGCGCTTGGCCAAATCAATTTCTTCTACCCCGGAAAGGAGCGAGGTCTTGCCTATTTCGCGCAAATACATCTGGATGCTGTCGTCGGAAATATCCGAGAGGTCATATCCGGAACGTTCAGCTTCGCTTTTTTCTTCCATTTTTTGGGCCTGCTTACCGCTTTCCCAAATAGACACTTCCTCGCGATTGACAACCTCAATGCCGCGCTCATCCAGTTCATCCATTAAAATTTCCAGAAAAGTAATATCGTCCTCGATGCTCGGCAGGAAGTGCAGAATTTCGTCTTCAGTAACAAAACCGCGCGGCGCCGCTTTTCTGATAATCTGCTCGCGCGCATCTGCCCAATTTATCGGTTGGGCCGGAACGGCTTGGCGTTTAATGGCCTGCGGTACATACTTTTCACGCTTGGCCGCCGCCTCCTTCTTTTTTCTGGCCGGTTTTAACCCACGTGTCTTGGTCCGAGCATGAGCGGCAACCCGGCGCGCTTTTAAAACCTTGGCTGCGCGCGATACACGCGCGGCCGTTTTTTTGGACTTTATTTTTCGGTGGGAAATCCGCTTTGCGCGCGCCCCAATTTTCTTTGGGTGCTTCTTCTTGTTCTTAACCTGTTTGGCCATTATTTTCTAGTTATTAAACTTAAACTATTAGAAAGTTCGTTAAAATGTGTCCGCAACTCTTCAAGTTCAACCGCTTGGCCCTGGACCTCCTTTTCGGCAATAACCCTCTCCAGATTTTTCATCTGTTCCTTAATTGACAGCTCTTTTAGTTGGCTACATAAACCCCGAAAAACTTTTTCTATGCGCTCCTCATCTGGATAGTCCTCTTTCATCCGATTCAGTTCTTCCTCACCCAGAAATTCCAAGTAGGAAAGCTGTTCCGCCGCAATACCTTTCTTATTAATAACAGAATCGGCTGCGGCGGCAACTGTAGAAAAATCCGAAGGTATTAAAACTTCACCTAATACCTGATGCAAAGCCGGATTTACCAAACTTATGCCAAGTATTCTTTCTTCAAGCAAGCTACGGCGGTTTTTAGTTTGGCGCCGATCTGCCACCGGAGTCGGACCGCTTACTCCTGTTGAAGCCTTTTTTAAATTTTTGAAATAATCGAGTATGGTCTCGATTGGTACTTCAAGTTTTTGGGAAATGCGTCTGGCTTCCTGTGCCCGGGCAATCGGATCGTTTATCAGACCGACTATGGCCAAATACTCTTTGGCTGCCCCACGCAATTTATCCTTATCGTTCGCTTTAATGTTAGCAAATAACAAGTCAAAAGAGAAATCAAGAAAATTGGGGGCGGTTGTTATGGCCTGCTCCCAAAGCTTGGGATCCTGCCTGATTAGCTCGTCCGGATCTTTGGCGCCGGGTAATTTGACAATTTGAATGTTAAAGCCCTGCGAGAGAGCTAGTTCCAAACCGCGGCGGGTGGCAGTGAGGCCGGCCTTGTCGGTGTCGAAAGCAAAAACCAAATTTTTCGTAAATCGTGAAATAAGATTCAATTGTTCTGAAGTTAAAGCCGTGCCGCTTGAAGCCACCACATTTTCAACGCCCGCTTGATGGCTGGACAAAACATCAACATTGCCCTCAACAACAATCGCGGCCCCTTTCTCGCGAATAGCTTTTTTGGCGTAATAAAATCCATAAAGCAGTCGGCCTTTGTGATAGATGGCCGTTTCCGGAGAGTTAACGTACTTGCCCTCCTTAGGATCGGTTGAAAGCGTGCGGGAAGTAAAACCGACTACGCGTCCATAGGAATCAATTAAAGGAAAAGTAATCCGAAATCGGAACCGGTCGTAAACTTGGCCGCCGGTACCCCGAACCAAAAGGCCGGCCTCAATTAATTTTTCCTTGGAAAACCCTTTTTTAACAAAAAACGTTTCCAGTTGATGCCAATCATCGGGCGCAAAACCGAGCTGCCATTTTTTTACGGTTGCATCGTTTAAGCCCCGATTTTTCAAATATTCGCGTGCAACCTCCCCAGATTTAGAACGCAAAAGAGCTTCATGGTAAAACCTGGCCGCCAATTCATTTATCTGCAAAAGCTCTTCCCTGGTTTCAGTTTCCCTATCATAAATTTCCTTCTTGAATTCCCTGCGTTCGGGCAATTTTACCCCGGTTTTTTCGGCAAGAATTTTTAAAACCTCGGGAAAGGACAAGCCCTCATGCTTTTGCAAAAAAGCAAAAATATCGCCGCCCTCGGAACAGCCAAAGCAACGCCAAAGACCGCGCTCGCGGCTAACCATAAAACTCGGCGTTTTTTCGTTGTGAAAAGGACAAAGGCCTTTTAGATTAACGCCGGCGCGGCACAACGGAACTATTTCGCCGATTACCTCGGCGATATCGATTTTTTCCTTGATTTCCTGAACGATAGGATCAGCCATGAGTTAGTAAGTAGTTAGTAGAAAGTAGTTAGTAGTAAATCCTAGTACTTGGGTGGATTGTGTTTATACTCTTTAATGGCGCGTTCCCAACGTTCTATATTATCCGTGCCAAAAAATTGCCCATCATGAAAATATGCATATAGCTTATCCTCTTTGGCAAGAACTGGCCAGAGATCTTGTTCAACCATGGAAAAATCCTTACCGGCAGGATAATAATCAAATATCTCGTCATTGACCAAATAAATCCCGGGATTAATCCAGTTGGTCGGAGGATTGACTGGCTTTTCGTGAAACTGGCGTATTTTTCCGTCATTGGTCAATTCAGCCACACCCCAATTTTGAGGATCATTCTGCTGCACAACCGAGACTGTTGCGACACCGGAATGCTCCTGATGGCGCAGAGCGAGTTTAGCTAAATTCAAATCCACCACATTATCACCATTACCAAAAAAGAATGATTGTTCATCTTTCAAATACGGCTGGGAGAGCATAAGAGCGCCAAAACTACCGGCTGGCTTTTCCTCCACCACCAAGATAATCCGACCCTCGTCAATGCCTTTTTGCAGGCAATACAGATTTTTCCAGAGTGTAAAATGCTGAAGATGTTTGTCATTAATAATCAATATTACCTCTTCACATCCATAAGATAAAAAGTTATCGACTAAATACTCGATAACGGGTTTATTCTGTACAGGTACAAGCGGTTTAGGTATTTCGTAGGTTATGGGGCGAAGCCTAGTGCCGTCGCCACCAGCCAGTAAAACTGCTTTCATTAGAAATTAGGAATTAGGAATTATTTTTAGTGCTTTTTCCAAAATCGCTCTTTCATCCTTATAAGCCATTTGCTTTGAGGCATCATCGATTTTCAGCCAGGCGGCGGCGCTGGTTTCGCCCGCCTGTTTTTCCGGCTCACCAGATACGTAATTCATTAAATAATATGTGACTTTCTTTTTTACCAAGACACCATCGCCCCATTTATCCTTAAAAAAATAACCGATATCGTCGATCTTTTGCACGATTTCGGCCTCTATCCCTGTTTCTTCCTGAACTTCGCGAAGGGCTGCAGCTTCGGCTTTTTCTTCTTTTTCGATTTTACCCTTAGGCAAACTCCAACCCTTTGGACGGGTTGTGTCTTCCGGCTGTATCAGCAATACTTCAAGGCCGTCATTTTTTTTAAAAACTACCCCACCGGCTGAAAATTCAAATCGCATAATATAAAATTTACTGGCGGTGGGGGTGGGAATCTCACGTCGCCCGGAACTGCTCCGGACTCCTTGGAACCCCTCGGTTCCAATTCTTCCGCCACAGGAAACTTCCGTTTCCTGGACCTTCCCGTTCGAATCCCATCCTCTCCGCTTCTACTATAGAATTTTATCCTGGTCAAAAGACCATAACAAAATTCTATGGCGGTGGGGGTGGGATTCGAACCCACGGGCCCCCGAAAGGGCGCAGCTTTCCAAGCTGCCCGATTTGACCACTCTCGCACCCCACCTTGTTAATTAACGATCAAATAATTATAGCCTTTTTAGACCTTATTTTCAAGGTCCGGCTCCAGGTATCGCTATTCGGTATGATTACAAAAGCTACATATTTAGAATACATATATGTCCGGTCGGACAAAGTTGTATTACCTATTTTTTGTTAGGTTGAAAGCCGATCTTAGTAACCTGTCATTGCCAAAATAAACTCCTTCAAAATAAACTATATAGGGCTCCACCTGATACCTGGAGCAAAGAATGCTAATTTCCCGAATACATGGATAAGGATATGCCCATACACTTTTTTGAACTTGTTTAAAACCTAATGATTTAATATGATAGCGAAAACTTTTCCGATTTAACTTTCTTTCCTCGGGTATATCAAAAATTACCAAACGCCATTTGCCGTCCCATTTCTTCATTGTTTTCAGAACTAACTCCTGCATCCTGCTCTCTCGAAGATGCGAGACACCGTGCGCGGTCATACGAATCTCAACTTCAGGCCCACTTTTTCGCCTTTCAACCCAACCTCGTTTTTCCATACGGCGCAAATACTGGTTGAAATGATTGGTTGAAACAAAATGCCTAAGAGGACCTAGAGCATAGTACAATCTCTCTTGCTCTATGTATTCCAGACTTCTGGTATAATTTTTTACTAAATCGGCCAACTTAGATAGTAATATATTGGGGATAGATTTTTTTACATTTTTTGTTTTTTGCATATAATTTTACTTTACATTGATTATAATACACCCTTGTCTGGTCGGACAAGGGTGTATTATCTAGTTTTTGGCTGATGCTTGTAAGAACGCCTTAACAAAATCTATTAGTAGTCCATTCCTGGCGGCATTCCCGGACCGGCGCCTTTCGGCTCTGGCTTATCTACTATCGCGGCTTCGGTGGTAAGCAGGGTTGCCGCAATTGAAGCGGCATTCTGCAAGGCCGTTCTAGTTACCTTTACCGGGTCAATAATTCCGGCCTCAAACATATTAACTACTTTCATGGAATTGAAATCAAAACCCTTGGTATCAGCGGCGCTGTTCACCTGCTGCATAATATCAGCTACATCGTTAATTCCCCCGTTCATAGCAATCTGCCTGAACGGCGCTTCGACAGCCTTTCGCACTATTCGCACACCGGCTTTTTCTGCCTCTGAAACTTGCAAATTATCTAAAGCCCCGGCCGCCTTAAGCAGAGCCACGCCTCCGCCCGGAACAATACCCTCTTCTACGGCGGCGCGGGTGGCATTAAGGGCATCTTCAATTTTAAACTTTCTTTCCTTCATTTCGGTTTCGGTAGCCGCGCCAACTTTAATGACGGCCACGCCGCCGGCCAGCTTGGCCAGTCTTTCCTGAAGTTTTTCTTTATCAAAATCAGAGGTTGATTCTGCGAGTTCAGACTTGATTTGGTTGATTCTGGCCTCAATCTTTGAACGATCACCTTGCCCTTCAACAATAGTGGTATGCTCTTTAGTTGCCACGATTCTGCGGGCGCGGCCAAGCTGATCCAAATTTGCGGTGTCTAGCTTTAAACCTAATTCTTCGCTAATTACCTGCGCGCCGGTCAAAACGGCAATATCCTGAAGCATTTCTTTGCGCCTGTCGCCAAAACCCGGGGCCTTAACCGCCAAAACGGTAAAAGTACCGCGAAGTTTGTTTACAACAAACGTAGCTAAAGCCTCGCCGTCAACGTCGTCAGCGATAATTACCAATTCTTTTTTCCCTGATTCGGCTATTTTTTGCAGAACCGGCAATATTTCCTGAATGCTTGAGATTTTTTTGTCAGTTATCAAAATCAGGGGGTCTTCCATGACCGCTTCCATGCGAGCGCTGTCCGTAATCATGTAAGGCGAAACGTAGCCTTTGTCAAAGCGCATACCCTTGACCACTTCTTTTTCAAGGCCAGTGCCCTGGCCTTCTTCTACGGTAATTACACCGTCCTTACCCACATCATCCATGGCCTCGGCAATTAATTTTCCGACTTCCGGATCAAGCGAAGAGATGGTCGCGACCTGGGCGATTTCCTCGCGGGATTTAACATCGGTCTTTATTTTTTGCAAATTATCAATGATCGCGTTAACGGCCTTCTCAATGCCATGTCGGATAAACACCGGCTCATTTCCGGCTTCCACCGCTTTCAAACCCTCATGAACCAGAGCCTGGGCCAAGACCGTGGCTGTGGTTGTGCCATCGCCGGCCACATCATTGGTTTTATTGGCGACTTCCTGCACCAAAGAAGCGCCGAGGTTTTCAAATTTATCCTCAAGCTCAACTTCTTTGGCAACGGTTACGCCGTCATTGGTGGAAGTCGGCCCGCCGTAGCTTTTTTCTATCAGTACGTTTCTGCCTTTAGGACCGAGAGTTACCTTTACGACATTAGCGAGCGTATCAACGCCGCGTTTAATGGCCGCCCGCGCATCTGTATCAAATTTAATCAATTTTGCCATGTTAGAAATTAGTAATTAGTAATTAGTAATTGCGATTATTCGATAACCGCGAGAACATCATCGTGGTTAAGGAAACGGTAGTCCTGATCATCCATTTTAATTTCTTCACCGCTGTATTTTCCGAAAAGAACTTTATTACCAACTGCTAAGCCAAGCTTTTGAACATCCTCGCCAGCGCCGATAGCGACAACTTCGCCTTGTTCTTTGCGCTCTTTTTCAGCCGTATCAGGCAAAATAATACCGCCTTTAATTTCTTCTTGCTTGAGAGGCTTAACCAGTACGCGGCTTCCCAATGGTTTTATCTGCATATCTTTTGAATTCTAGAATTAATTATAGAATTACTTTTATTTTAGCAGTCTCTTTTGTTGAGTGCTAAATTCATTAAAAATTGTAGTACGGGCCAAAGGTAATGTCAAGACTTCAAACAGTTCAACTCAACTTGGGTCGGGTACGCGGTGAAAGACCCGCGGGCCCGCAAGAAGCGCCCATGCTTCCCCCTGCTTTTGGCTACTCGCCCAGATCCACGCCCTTGTCGCGGAGATACTGGACTGCGTCGCCGACGGTCACAAGTTTCTCGGCATCCTCATCGGGGATCTCGAGGTCGAACGTATCCTCGAAGATCAAAACCAATTGGACCATGTCGAGCGAGTCGGCTCCGAGATCCTCGCCCAGTTTGGCCTCAAACGTGACCCTCCCCGGATCGACGCCCAGCTCACTGGCGATGGTATGGCGCACCAGCTCGGGAACAACCTGTTCCTGCGGCATTTGCCACCTCACGGTAATGTGGATGTTTGCCGAAGATTCGGCCAGACAGAAGTATATTTTACCCTGCTAGAGATGCCCCGTCAACCTAAATTCTCAAACCGCGCCATAAAGGATCGGCCTTTGGAGCCGGGGTGAAAAGAGAGTTCATTATCCGAAACCAAAACTGTTTCGCCAGTCTTTATCCTTTTCCTTTGCAAACCGCGCGCCAATCGCTCCCAAAAATTTCCGCCTAGAATATCTATTAAAAATTCCAAAGCGGGCTGCAAAATGCGGCTCGGCTTGACCGTATAAACGGAACGGGAAACTTCACACGGCGGAAAAACTAAAAAATTGCCGAGCCAAATTTGTTTCTTTAAAAAATCATCAAGAACCGCCGGATTAAACAGGCACAAAAGCGAGGCATACTCCACGGCTGAATAAGTTGTACGGTCATTTTCCAAGATGCAATCCTCCGCGACATAATGATTCAAGCAAATTCGATTTGATATATTCTCTCCGTGCCGCCTGACCCCCAAAGCTTGAGTCACAGCCGACAAAAAAAGCCTGGCCAGCCAAATTCTGTTTTTCCGGACAATCACCAAAAAATCAATATCGCTTTGTTCATTCGAATACATTCCCGCCAAAGAGCCCGAAACGGCAATACCGCGGACAAAGGGAACATAGCGTAAAATTTTTACAACTCTCGCCGTTTTGAATATCCGAGCAAAATAGATGGGATACGCTCTGTATCTTTTTTCAAATAATTCCTGCCGGCCATAAAGCGCAAAAAATCCATTCTCCTCGACCACCACCTTTTCGCCAATCAGATCTTCCAGGTCGTTAAAAATTTCATCAAGCCTTGGCCTCTTGGCCCAACCATCGCTTAATAAAAAACGCTGCAGCTCCAATAAGGTTAAGGGATGATTATGCAGGTCAAAATATTTTAAGGTTTTTATTATTGAGTTTTTGCTCATTTCTGGCATTTTAGGCAATAATGAGTGCCGCGACCACCCAGCACAATTCTTTGTAAGGGTCGGCCGCAAACCTTACACGGCAGGCCGTGTCTTTGGTAAACATTGTGCAGTTTATGAAAAGTACCTTCGGCGCCGTTCGTCCGGACATAATTCCTTGACGAGCTGCCGCCATGCTTCACCGCCAAAGCCAGCACTTTTTTTATGGCCCGATGCAGGCTTTTTACTTCCGCGCGGTTTAACGAACGAGCCTTTCGCAACGGGCGGATTTTAGCTAAAAATAAGGCTTCGTCCGCATAAATATTACCAATACCGGCAAGAATCCTTTGATCCAATAAGAGTGATTTAATGGGCGTAGAGCGCCCCCGTATTTTTTCGTACAAGTAATCAAAGGTAAATTCTTTCATCAATGGCTCCGGTCCGAAACGAAAGCGCTGATTTAAAATTTCGTCCAAGCCTTTTTCGTCAGTCAGAAGCAAGAAGCCAAATTTGCGCAAATCATTGTAATTAAGGCTGTCCTTGCCTATCTTGAAAATTACGCGGGTATGCTTATGCGGTTCTTGGTTAAAAACCAACTGGCCTGTCATTTTTAAATGAACCAAAAGATAGTCGCCGCCGTGCAAATTAATAATTATAAGTTTTCCGCGCCTGGCGACATCTTTTATTTTTTTATTCTTGAGCCGTTTGACAAACTCCTTGACAGATGGAAATTCGATTACTCCGGGGTATAGAACGCGCACATCATTAATCGACCGTCCTTTTAATTTACGGCCAAGCTCTCGCACCACTGTTTCGACTTCAGGTAATTCCGGCATACACTAAGGCTACACGACACCAATATACAAGTTGGTACCAATGATACCAATAAAATATATGGCCTCGCAATGAATACTAAAAATTCGTATAATTAGTAAGCATTAGTATATTAGCATCGAGTCAAATATGTCGGAAATTAACGAAAAATTACAAGATATCCTAAACGCCTATGAACCCGCCGAACAAAGGCTTATACAGCGCGCCTTTGAGGTGGCCAGCGAAGCCCATGCTGACCAAATCAGGAAAAGCGGCGAACCCTACATCATTCACCCGCTTGAAGTAGCGGTGATACTAAAAAACCTGCACCTAGACGCCAATACCATTGCGGCGGCTTTCCTGCACGATGTGCCGGAAGATACTGACACCAAGCTCCGGGATCTGGAAAAAGAGTTTGGCTCGGAAGTAGTTTACCTGGTTAAAGGCATGACCAAACTGTCCGAAGTCAGGCTTAAAGGATCCCATGAACCAAACTACATTGAAAACTTGCGAAAAATGTTCATTGCCGCGGCACAAGATCTGCGCGTTGTGCTTATAAAACTTGCTGACCGCTTGCACAATATGCGCACCTTGAAATACATCGCTGACGAAAAACAAGAATCATACGCTTTGGAAACCCTTGAAATTTTTGCGCCGCTCGCCAACCGTCTTGGGATGGGAGAAATTAAAGGCGAGTTACAAGACTTGGCCTTTGCTTTTGCCTACCCGGAACAGCATGCTGCACTCCTCCCGAAAATAAATTTTGTCTATAAAGAAAAACAGGAATACATCGAAAAAGCCATAAAAACCATAAAAGCCCTACTCGAAGAAAAGGATATTGAAATTATTGATATCCACGGCCGGACTAAGCATTTATACAGCTTATACAACAAGCTTAAACGCTATGAAACCGATGATTTAAGCAATATTAACGACTTGGTAGCGGTTAGAATCATTGCCAAAAGCACCGGCGACTGCTACGCCATCATGGGACTTCTCCATGAACAATTCAGGCCAATGCCGGGCAAAATAAAAGATTACATTTCCCTCCCTAAACCGAACGGTTATC
>MFES01000029.1:14453-14708 GCA_001779955.1 Candidatus Doudnabacteria bacterium RIFCSPHIGHO2_02_FULL_46_11
AAATACAGATTAGAACGCCCGAGATGCATGAATACGCCGAACACGGCATTGCCGCCCATTGGGCCTACAACGAAGCGGGCAAACCCAAAAAAGGTTTCCAACCGAGTAAAAAACTTATGTGGATCGGCCAGCTGCGCGAACTTCAAAAAGGGCTGCATGAAGACCCCAGGGAATTCATGAAGACCCTTAAGCTCGATTTGTTTCAGCATAGAATTTTCTGCTTTACGCCCAAAGGCGATGTTATTGACCTGCCAA
>MFES01000029.1:14722-31269 GCA_001779955.1 Candidatus Doudnabacteria bacterium RIFCSPHIGHO2_02_FULL_46_11
ATAGACTTTGCCTTTACCGTACATTCCGATTTGGGCTACCGCTGTCAGGGCGTAAAAATCAACAAAAAAATGTCTAAACTTAACACGCATCTAGAGAATGGAGACGTTGTTGAAATCATTACATCAAAAAAAACCGTGAAAATATCACGGGACTGGTTAAGAATAGCAAAAACTTCGCGGGCGCGTGAAAAAATTAGAAAACGTATCGGCGACTAACCACTAAATGATTCGTCTATTTTTTCGTAATTAAAGATTTCTTCAGGCTTGAAGAATCTTTTTATTTCCTGCTCAGCGCTTTCGTTGGAATCAGAAGCATGCACCAGATTGGCCGAAGCTGAGGAAATTGATAAGTCGCCGCGAATGCTGCCAGCGTCAGCCTCTGAAGCCTTAGTCGGACCAATAATGATGCGCACAGCCTTAATTACTTCAGGCGCCTCTAAGATCATGGCTAGGACGGGCGCGCTTTTCATAAAATTCTTAAGGTCATCGAAAAAGGGCTTATCTTTATGGTGCGAGTAATGTTCGTCCAATAAAGCGTCATCTAGCCTAATCATTTTGCAACCTACAATCTTAATGCCCTTGCGTTCAAAACGCTGGATAATTTCGCCCATCAAATTTCTCTGCAAGGCATCTGGTTTGATTAAAACTACGGTTCGTTCTGCTTTGTCTGCCATAATGGTTTTCTTGTGGGGAGAAACTACGTTTCTCCCTCCCAACTTCGGCTCTTTCAGAGCCTCGTTCCCCCCTCTTCCTTAATAGTGTTTTGCTCGCCCTGGCGAAGCCAGCGGCTTCGCAATCATTTGATCTTTTGTGAGTCTCCGGCTTTGCCGGGACGAGCAATCTTATTGGAGGTGGATGGAACGAAGCGGAGCGGAGTTGGAAGGGGAACTCTAGTTCACCTTCCAGGTTACTTTCTTACTTATCTTTACGCTCCTCAATCGTGACCTGCTCAATAATAACGCGTTCAGTAGGAACGCTCAATTCGCCGTAGGCGTTCTCTAAAACCGGAATATCGGCTATTTTATCAACCACCTCCATACCTTCGCTGACTTGGCCGAAGATGGTGTAATTCTTAGACAAAACCGAATTATTGTCAACAAGATTAATGAAAAACTGGCTACCATTGGTATTTGGGCCTCGGTTAGCCATGGCAATTACGCCCCGTTTATAGCCTTCCTTGTAGCTTTTGGCCGATTGCTCTAATTCATCCTCAAAAGGACCGCCGTAAATCGATTCGCCGCCTGTACCGTCACCATTGGTGAAATCACCGCCCTGAATCATAAATCCCTTAATGATTCGGTGAAAAGGGCTGTTATTATATTTTTCTTCTTGGCTTAAACGAATGAAATTTTCCACCGTCTTGGGCGCGTCGTTATCAAAAAAAGAAACGACAAAGTCACCGTAATTTGTTTTTATACGGGCTTGTTTATTTGCGTACTCTTGCGATAAAGATCCGTTTTGCATAACTAACCAACCTATGCCCACTAATAATAAAATTAAGGCTACAATTCCAGCTAAATTTTTTATGTCTTTCATAAGGCAATTATAACATAAATTTAATCCGCAGCGCCAACCACCAAACCCTCCGGTTTTAGGGTAAAACTTATTGTACTCATTAAATCGGTGCGAAGAATTTTTGCATTCCTTTGCTCCAATCTCTGCAAGACTTCGGACGTCGGATGACCATACAAATTATCGCCACCGACTGAAATAACGGCGACTTCCGGGTCAACGATCTCCAAAAATTCCGACGATGAACTAAAACGCGAGCCGTGGTGCGGGACTTTTAAAATGTGCGATCTGATAAATTCCGGCTTCACGAATTTCATTATTTCCCTTTCCGTCTCCTGGCCAATATCGCCGGTGAGCAAAAACTTATAACCCTTGTAGGTAAGTTGGGCGACAATTGAGGACTCATTCGGCTCTTTTTCATTCAGCTCTCCTTCCGGCGGCCACAAAACCACGATTTCCGTTTCATCAGATAACTTGATTTTGTCGCCCATGAACAAGCGCTCATCGCGAACATTTTTCTCCTTTATGACCTGTTCGAAAACTTTGTGGGCGGCTGTGGTTTTCAAGGCCCCGGCTCTTAATACCATCTGCACATCATACTTCTTTAAAACCGGAATAAACCCTTCCAAATGGTCGGCGTCCGGATGGGTAAGTATTAGCAAATCCAAGCGCCTGTCAAAATTGCCCAGGGATTGGGCGAGTGGCGTTAAAATATTATCGTTCGGCCCGCCATCCAGCAAAATTTTGATGTTATCCGGAGTTTTTATTAACAAAGCATCGCCTTGCCCGACGTCCAAAACGTGAAAAGAAAAAACTTCTTCCGGCGAGCTGCGGAAAAAAGACACGGCCACCAAACCGGTAAACAAAGCTAGACATAAAACAAAAAGCCGCCATTTAACCATATTTATGTTTTAAAAATTTGATATGAAATAAAGCGATTGCAAAAATTAAGCCCATATAGGAAAGCCAGATAAAATTTGCCGATACGGAAACTGTGATTTGCGACCATGAAAAATTGGCAAAAACATCAACCACCGTAAAAACGTAGGAGGCAATAATATATGCTAGGAAGCCAACAATTTGACCCAGCGTGGTTGAGACGAGAGCGACTGCCGAAGCCACAATTCCGCTCACCATTATTAACGGAATAATCGGCACCACCAGTAAATTGGCAAACAAGGCAACGGTTGAGATGCTGCCAAAGGTAAAAACCAGTAAAGGCAAAGTAACGATTTGTGCGGCAAGCGAAGCAAAGAATATCTCAATCATGGTCAATTTAATTTTTGATTTTAAGCTTCGATGATCGAGTTCGGGGTTTATTTTAGATATCCTTTCGAAAATGGGAATTATTAAAACCAGACCGGCGGTAGCCAAAAAAGAAAGCTGGAAACCCAAATCGTACTTCAAAAGCGTTGGGTTCAAAAAAAGCATAATGGCCGCGGCCCATAAAAGGGCGGTTTTGGCTGTAGAAATTCTACCTAAAAATAACCCGACCGAAACAAGCGCGCCCATGGCCCCGGCCCGTATGACCGATGGGCTGGCACCGGCAATGATGGCAAAGGCTGGAATTATCAGCAGGAACACAATGGTTTGCTTCTTCAGAGAAAAGGACCTTAGTAAAAAGGTAAAAAATACCAATAACAGCGTAAAATTGTAGCCGGAAGCGGCCAGAATATGGGAAAGACCGCTGACGGTAAATTTATCTTTGATGTGCTGGGGAATGCCAGCCGCGCCCCCAATAACCGTACCAGCGACAAATGCGGCATGCGGCTCGGGCAAAACTTCGGAAAGCTTATTCAAAAAACCTCTTTTAACTCCGGCCAATAAAGAAAATATCTTATTCCCCCGATCCGCCTCAATTAAAATGATTGTGCCGCTGGCGTAGCTGGGCGATTTAAAATTCGAAGATTTGATTTGAATGTTTACCTTATCTCCAGTATTAAATTCCGGATATCGAGTTGAATAAACTTTAAGCAACTTGCCCGACTCGCTTAAGCTCACCGCCGTCATTGAGCCATAGCTGGTCGGTACGGTGTCGCTGAAAACCACGGCTTCGAATTCCCGGGGCAAGATAGATGAAGTATTGACAAATGCCCCACGGCCCAAGCCTAAAATTGCGGCAAAAGCTATCAGAAATATTATTCTAGGGAATACTTTTATCTCTTTTATTCTACAGACTGCAAAAACCGCAACAACAAGGGCCGATAAAACTAAAGCGGCTTGAGCCGCATAAATTTTGCCCAATTCAAGCCCCAAGGCCAAGGCTACAATAAAGACCACCAGACCAAGGCGGACATAATTGAAGGTAAACGAAGACATTTAATTCACGGCGTAATCCTGTCTAGGAGCTACGTTGATGATTTCTTCCTTATAATCGTCGGCCGCTAGGGAAAGTTCAAAAATAAAGCGGCTGCCGCGGCCCAACCCTTCCGATTCTGCCCAAATTTTTCCACCCATGGCCTCAATCGTGGTACGCGCGACATAAAGACCCAGGCCCGTGCCTTCGGTTACCACCAATCGCGCTTCTTTGGTTCTAACGAATCTTTGGAACAACTGGGAAATATCCTCCGGGGCTATGCCTATGCCGGTATCGGCCACCATAAAACGCAACTTATTAGGGGTTTTTTCAAAAGAAATTGTAACCGAGCCTTTCTCGGTGTATTTGATGGCATTGTCTATCATATTTATCACAACCTGGCGCAGTTTTTCGCCATCAGCTTTGACAAAAATTTCTTGGATGGATTGTGCTGTTAAAATCAAAGAAATATTTTTATTGTCTGCCTTGGGTTTTATTTCCTGAATTACGTCGCGCGCCATGGAAACAATATCCGTGCGCTGCATATGAAGCTCAAGCCTGCCTGAAGCAATACGCGAAACATCGAGCAAATCATTAACCAAACCTATAAGCCGTTCGGCCGAAACCGCGACATTGTCAAGCGGGCTGGCCATTGTTTCAGGTAATTTGCCATAGTCGCCCTCCTTAACCATGGAAAGATAGCCTTTGATGGCTGTAAGCGGGGTGCGCAACTGATGGGAAGCAATCGACAAGAATTCAGTTTTGGCTTTATCGAGCTTTGAAAGCTGGTCATTGGCCGAAACAAGCTGGTTATTTACTGTTTCGAGCTGCTCATAAAGGGTCAAGTTTCTGGCCATTATACCGACTTCGTCGGCTAGGGCCTTGACCATTTGCGTTTCGGCCTGGAGTATCTGTTCCTTGGGCGTGCGGCTCAAAACAAGCAAGCAGCCGATGGCCTTGTTTTCAGAAAAAATGGGCGCGGCTATTACGGCTCTGGCTCTAATCGCATTTTGCAAAATGGCCGCCACTCCTTTAGGCAAAGGAGGTGATATGAAGCCTGCCAGCTCGGTGCCTAATTGCACCCGGCCGGAACGCATGGCTAAGACTGTTAGATTATTATCAGTTTTGATATTGCCGGTATAATCGCTAATTTGCTTAGGAACTAAGGCGATGGCGCGGTTGGTTAAACTCGAATCGCTTATTGCCGAAAATTTCAAAGTTTCATCGTCTTTATCTAAAAGCATTAAAACGCCGCCGATAAAATCCATTTTGTTGGCGATGCCATCGACGATTTCCTGGGTGAACTTCTTGAAGTTTAGAGAACGCGTGATTTCACCGGTCAATTCCTGAAGTGCAGCCAAATAACGATTACGCAACAAGAGGTCGGTATTCGCCTGTCTCAACTGCCCGGCTAAGGATTGTAATTGCTCCCGCTGGGAGACTTCCTTCCTCACACCTCTAATTAACAAAATACTAAATGCCAATACTACCAAAAATCCCAGAAACCTTAAACCAACCAACAAAACACCTTCTGAAAACACCACTTCAACTAAAATCGCCACGGACAGCAAAAATGCCACTATTTCAGTAGCAATAAGTTTAACATCAAGCAGATGATACTTAATAATGGAATAAGCGGTCAGAATAATGAACGGTAATATCCAAACGGGAGCCAACGGAATGAATATAAGGACATTGAAGGCTAGAGGTAATACAACATTTAGTAAAATAAGAAGTGAGAAACTTATTATCGTGCCGATTAAAACAAATTTTAACTGATTACGCTCCACACCAGATGCTCGAAAAGTTTTCCTAAATATATTGACGATACTCGCCATAATCAGGAACGTTACAACCATACCAAAAATGGGCATAGCTGGCCCCCTCTCCGGGTTGGTGACTCCGGATTCGGCCACAACCGTTACCTGAGAGAAAACTGACGGGGTTAAGGTCAAAATAGCTACACCTATAACCACAGGAAGCAAAACAAATTTGTACTTCTTACTAAAATTAACAGCAGGTTTAGGAAATACATAAAAAAGTATATATAAAGAAAAAGCGTGTAGCACCGCTGAAAAAATCGTCATTCGTAATATCCACAAAATCCAAGTTGGGGAAGACGAGGGCGAGTGCGCGTTTAAATAATTGACAACACCGTAAAAAATTGTTGCCAAAGCAAACAAAGCAAAACTCTTATTGGTCACGCTCTTACGGTCATTTAAAAACACGACAAAACATAAAATTCCGGTGGCCGCTATAGCAACCCCAACTGCTAAAAGATCAAAATTAGAAAAATTTAAAACGTTCACTTTGTATTGTTTTTAGTTTTCTTCAATCACGTTCACGGGTAATCTAGACGAGCGAGCTGAAGGCTGTCCATCTTCACCGATCCTAAACATCATTGCCACGGTTTTGCCTTGAACGCCAAATATTTCTTGTATTCTTTGATAATTATGTAAAACAACCCCTTTATGTAAGGCAGATAGAATCTTATCATCTTCGTGGCGCAAATGTAGGGCTAGAAATAAAGCCCCGGCCATTGGCTGTAAGCTTAAACCCAAACTTGATACTGTAAGCCAGAGCCTTTGCATGAGCCTCCCGGCAAAGAAATAATTTTCTTTACCATCGTCATCAATCGTTACCACACCCGTTGCTCCCGCACAAGCATAAATTTGGGAGTTAGCCTTGGCGATCATTTTTGAAAAACCAATTTTGTTTAGGAATCGAATAGCCGACCATTTTTTAGCCACCTTGAACATAACTTTAGCCGGCGGCGGCAATTCAAGCGTTTCTAAATAAAAACCCACACTTTTTCTATCATCTTCGGTTTTGGTCCAATTGACATGGTTAAAGAAAAATGAATGAAGTCGTTGATTTTCGAAAATAACACGCTCATTAGCACTAGCCATATTAGCTAATTCTTTTTTGTCGGTCTCTTCTACTACAAACTTGTGCCTTGCCCGATTGCCTTCAAAATCCACGGCAGATAAAATCATAAGTTGATCTTTAGATAAAGGGCTGCGCTTATAAGGCTTTCGGTTCGTGCACCGTTCAGTAATGAGTCTGTATAGCTCGTCGGGCCTAGCCGAGTCGGGTTTGAGAACAATCTCTGCGACGAAACCAAGATTGGTGCTATCTGGAAATAATTTTAGATCAGCCTGATAACCAAAATTAGAAGCAGCAATGATAATATTTTCGACCAGAGCGCCGTGAGCCAAGTTCGAAGCTCGTTGACCCCAGGAATATAGCGAGTTATCACGCTCCGGTATATTAAAAACTTTTATTTTATCGGCCGATACAACAAACCTCCACGGCTGACAATTTTCACCAGAAGGAGCTAAGATGGCCAAGTCTAAAATTTTTCTTATCTTTTCGTTCATCTATATTTATATTCCAAAATTTATTTTCAACTTTTTAATTAATTTTTGACGATCTGACCTTGCCTTAATTGTATTATAACCCGGGCCGAACTTCTCATCCAGCGAAAAAATGCACCGGCCGTTAATAAGTGCCTGTTTATTAACAATTTTTAGCAGGCAATATGTGATAATAGCTGAATTTAACAAAGCTGTTCCCCCCAGTTGCGGCCATGAAACTATGGTTTTTCCTATTGAAAGCAAAGACTCTGCCATTCGTACGGGTATATTCTCTATTCCCACATATTTAGTGATTAATCTAGCGGTGGTAAGCTTATCTGTATTAATAAGCTTTTTATAAGACAAACCTCCCATCCGGCCATGGAAAAAAACGGTGTTTGGCTTGAGATCATACCGTTCAATATCTACTACTACACTATCCCCGTTATCGGCACCCATAACAACAGGAGTCCTATTTTTTTTAGCATTTTGCCTAATTAAATATTTCACTGCTAGATTATCTATCTCATCAACCACTATATCCAAACCGGAAAAAAATTTGGCGATATTGCTTGCGGTTAGGCCGTCGTTAAAAATTTCTACCCGCGCAAAAGGATTAATCTCATAAATCTGTCTCGCGGTGATAATTGTTTTTGGCGCACCTAAATAATCGATCCCCGCCTTAATTCGATTGATGTTAGAGAGAGCTAATTTATCATGGTCGGCAATTTTAATATGCTTACAGCCACCTTCCAATACTACCGTCAAAACCACACTGCTACCAATGCTTAATCCCGCCACCCCAAGTTTAGCGCGGTAAAAAGCTAATTGTTCTTTTTCGGTTATTAGTTCCCGATTACGAGCCGTGCGGACTGCAAAAAATTTTTTCTCTTCTAAAATATGAACCAAGTTTTTACTCCAAGGGAAATAGACCCAGCGCCCCTGCTGCCAGAGCGGCGCCTTTTTTATTTCCGTCATCAGATACTGCTTCCATTTTTCTGCAAAATCGGGCTTAAAAACTAAGGATGGATTTTTAATCTCAAAATATTCCTTCAACTGCTCGCGGTAATCGTCCACTGCTAAATTAATATTTTTCTTCTTCAGCAATTTCGTGAATTGTATGTGATGCCGCTGATTTCGCAAATTTAAAATTGCCGGCTTGACGTTTTTTTTTGGATCGCTGTGATTTTTTATGATACGTTCTAAATCCATATTTCTATATAATATATCTTGGCTTCAGGCCTGGTTTAAAATATTTTTCATGCTGGCAGGGCCAAAGCTTAATTCTGGGGGTGAGATCCTTGTCAAGGTGATCGCACAAAAATAAGTATTCAAAATTAGTCCGGCGTAACTGATTAATAATATTGCTTTGTATTTTTTTGGCCAAGGAAGAATTGCCTTTTACCCCCCGCCGTAACTCTATATTAATTTCTAAAAATTCGTCCATGTTCTTAAGATAGGCCTTGCGCATGTTAAATTTGCCTGTTAGCTTTGCCAGCAGCGGGGAACTGTGAAGGCCGGCCTTAATATGCTCCGGATAGATATTGGCCGCATAAAAAATGACGGTCTGATCGCTCCTGCCCCATAGGTTTAAAAAAGGTAATTGCCAAATTGGCGCAACCTTAGCCTGCCTAGACCATGCCGTAACATTAGCATCTAAGATATCGGATACCCGACGGTACGATAAAAGTTTGCCTTGGTCATGAAGATTAAATCTAATCAATGGTAAGCCGCTATCAGCGGTAAAAATAAATTCATTATTGACTTCTTCGATATAATTAAGGGCCGGATTATATTGAAAAATATAGGAAGGAAATTTTTGATCGTTCGCAGATAAGCGGCCCTCGAGATACTGTTTATATAATATGGCCATTGGTGTTTCCTGGGCCATCAAAAGAAACTCCGAAGACCCGTAGGTACTGATGATACTTGTTAAATCACTTTTTTTACCAATGACGCTATTTAAATAAGAACGCCATTTTTCGTTAAACCCTTCGCTACAAAACATCATTCTTAGCCACAGGCTAGACCATTTTAAGCCCTGGCTCTTACCGGTCTCCAAAACATCTTTGATAAAAAATGGATGACCGACCATGATAATCTGCTCAAAACCAGAAGCCAAAGTTTTAATGAGCCGTAGAAATTCATCTTTGTTATTGCCCACACTAACTACTGTAAGATTGTAATTTTTTTGCGATATTAGCCAGGTCGGAAGCAAAGTCGCAATGCCGGACACATAAACACCCATCGGGAAACCGATCAAACAAAGAGTTTTATATTTGTCTATCTTAAAAAAATTTCTATAAATAAGTTCGTGAATTAACACGGCTCTTAATTCCTGGGTGTCTCCGCGCGGCCAATAATTGGCATCACCGGTGGTGCCAGAACTAGCGGCAATTATTGACGCTTCAGTAACTTTGCCGTCCCAACACCTCTCATTTAAGGCGTAGGCCTGAATATAATTTTTTTTATCGGTAACAGGAAGTTTAATCAGATCATCAGCTTTTTTTACGCTATCGGCCTTAATGTTATTTTTTTTTAAAAAATCTTTGTAAGCCGGCACTCGAGCAGCCATTTGCTTAAATAAATGCCAAGACTTCTTCTTACCTAAATTCTGCCAGAAAATCTCGTCTTTCGATTGTAGTTGTTTTTCTATTTTAGCAATGTCAAAACTCGAAAAAATATTTGTTGGTTTTTTTTGATAAGATGCTAAATTCTCTATCATACACGATACTCTTTGATTGTTTGTAAAACTTTTGACAACTCATCACTCAAAATACGATCCTCATAAATTGGAGGAAATGATTTTCGAATGGCTTGATACAATCTTTTGGATTCGCGAGAAAGTTTTGATTCTATTTGTAAAAGATCAATAGCCTGCGCCAAACACAACAGTTCTATGGTCACCACAATATAGGCATTCTCCAAAACTTTCGCAGCCAACAGAGCCGAATCCGTACCCATGCTGACGATATCCTGATTATCCCCATTGGTAGGAATCGAATGCACGTATTGCGGATAAGCCAAGGTTTGGCTCTGGGCTGTAGTAGAGGTGGCAACAAATTGCAGACCCTGTAGGGCTAAAGTTAAACCTGGTTTCTTAAGGTTTAAAAACGGCGGATAGGTTTTGTTGACATTAGGA
Organism: Candidatus Doudnabacteria bacterium RIFCSPHIGHO2_02_FULL_46_11; assembly: GCA_001779955.1. GTDB lineage: Bacteria > Patescibacteriota > Doudnabacteria > UBA920 > 2-02-FULL-46-11 > 2-02-FULL-46-11. The sequence continues at coordinate 25,029 of MFES01000029.1, forward strand.
TTAAGAAAAAAATTGATTCGCCTCTCTGCCAGCATAGTTAATTTAACCATGTTCATTTTTAATTTATCCATCTCGGCAGAAATGTAATCTCCATGAAAATTTCCGCCGTGCAAAATATGTCTGGTGCTTAAATCAACAATTGGATTATCGGTTACTGAATTCATCTCAACTTCAATAACCCTGTGCGTTCTTTTTGCCGTTTCATAGATTGGCCCAAGAATCTGTGCAATACAACGAAAAGAATAAACTTCTTGAACAGTTTCGGGTATAACGTACACATCCGTTTCTTCCTTGAAATTATCGTGAAGTTGTTCTCGCTTTCGTAAAAGTTTTGATGACTGTAAAATGCGGCGCAATTCTCTAGCTATATATTGCTGCCCGGGGTGGGGCCGGAGACTATGAAGCTTGTCGGAAATGCTATCGTCGTAGGCGCGGGCCAATTCTAAAGCAATAGCGCCACTGCGGACCGACAAGGCCAAGAGATGATCTGCCTGAAGCGAAACAAACGCTCCTACGCCAGTCATTACGGCCGTCCCATTAATTAAAGACAACCCCTCTTTTAATTTTAATTTATACGGTTTTAATTTAGCTTGCTTTAAGGCGACTTCGGCATTCATAGTCTTACCTTTGAAAGTTACCAATCCTTTACCCAAAAGGACCAGGGCAATATGCGCCAACTGAACTAAATCTCCGCTGGTACCCACTGCGCCATGCTCCGGCACAACAGGAATAATACGCGCGTTAATAATATTTTTTAGAGATTCTAGTAGTTGGGGGGATGTGCCGCTATACCCTCTGCTTAAAGTATTTAAGCGAACCAGCATGGCCGCCAAAACAAAATCAGGATTAATCGGCTCCCCCATGCCGACGGCATGGCTATAAATCAAATTTTTCTGCAATTCTACCAGCTGGCCCGCGTTCAAAATATAAGAAGCCATGGGACCAAAACCAGTATTAACGCCATAAATTATGTGTTTTTTGGCATGTTCAGCCACAAAAGCCGATGATTTGCCTACACGCGTTAGCGCTTGCCGCGAAATTGCTGCAACCAACCCTGGATCGCGCACAAAAAGTTCAATATCCTGGATGCTCAAATTCTCTCCATCCAAAACTAACACGTTATTTTTTGCCATCTATGTTGTAAGGTATTTTTGTTAGAATCAAGACTTTTTTAAAATATTAACTGCCTCGGGAAGCTTAATGGTCTCCTGTTCTCTTTTTTTCAAATCACGAACTGTTACTCCATTTTTTTTCATCTCTTCATCACCTATCAGAACAGCATACGGAATATTTAAAGCTTCCGCGTATTTGAACTGTTTATCCAAATCCTTTTGATCGTAAAAATATTCGCTGGCAATCCCGGCAGTGCGAAGCTGGTTTAAGATTTCTAAACTTTTCTCCACAAATTCCGATCCTAAATTCATAACCAAAACTTTGGTCGCAGGTATTGGTAATTTTGTTCCCTGCTGAAGCATCAAACCTAAAAGCCTGTCCACGCCTACCGACATTCCAACAGCCGAGACTTGTTTGTTAGAAAATTTTTCTACTAAGCTATCATACCGGCCCCCCCCGCCCAATGATCCGAAATCACTGTGCGAAACTGAAGCCTCAAAAACCATACCGGAATAATAGTCTAACCCGCGCACGATTTTTTTATCAAACACGTAAACATCGTTGGGAACTCCCAAACCATCTAAATATTTTTTCAATTCATCAAGCTCTGAAAAATCAGAATCTTCTTGCAAAAACTTTTTTACTCCCTTAAATTGCTCTTCATTCAAAACTTCCTCCAACAATCGGTCGGCCTCCTCTTGGCCGATCTTGTCAAACTTATCAATAATACGAATCGCACCAGCAGTCTGTTCGGTGCCTAACTTTAATTCCTGAGCAAGTTTGTCAAAAACTTTTCTACTGTTAATGCGGATTTTAAAATTCTCAACGCCAAGTCGTTTAAAAATCTCATAATACAAAGCCACGCATTCGGCATCAGCCGAAAGCGATTCTACACCAACAATATCAGCATCAGCCTGGGTGAATTCGCGAAATCTGCCTTTTTGGGGATTTTCTGCACGCCAAACTGCGGCAATTTGATAGCGTCTAAAAGGAAATTTAATTTCATTTTGATACTGGGAAACCAAGCGAGCCAACGGCACCGTTAAGTCATAACGCAAGCCCACATCTCGGTCGCCACGATCCTTAAAGTTGTAGATTAGCTTTTCATCCTCACCGTATTTTTGGGTAAGGGTTTCCAGATACTCCAAGGCTGGAGTTGAGGTTGGTAAAAACCCATACAACTCAAAAACCTCGCGGCAGGTATCAATAATTTTTAGCCGCAGTCGTTCTTCCTCCGGTAAATAATCTTTAAACCCCTTTAATGTACGGGGCTCTACTCGGTCAGTCATTAAATTATTATACCATTTTTGTTTTATTTTCCCAAATTTTTGTAGTCCTAGTAGTCAACCCCCTTTTGTGCCAAAATTCCTTTATAAAAAGGGTGCTTTATCATTTTCATTTCCGTTATTAAATCGGCTTTGATCTTTAATTTTGCCGGCAAATAGTGGCCGGTGATTACCAAGTGAACATCTTTCGGCTTTGCTGAAATTATTTTTTCAACATCAGAAAGTTTTATCAGTTTTGACTCATAGGCCGAAAGCAATTCATCTAAAATAACTACATCAAATTTTTTAAACATTTGTCGAGCTTGTTTAAGCCCTAGGGCGGCCGCTTTTTTGTGCACAGACAATGGTTTTTTATCACCAAGTATTTTTACAAACCCACGGCCGGCCGTAACGAATTCAAACCGCCCGAGCATTTTATTTTTAGGAACTTTCATTTCTTGGAAAACTTGGGCAAAATCTTTTTCGCCAGTCGGCCACTCACCTTTTACAAACTGCAAAACTCCGACATCAAGGCCCGTACCAACCGCTCGCAAACCCAGACCCATGGCCGCCGTGGTTTTGCCTTTTCCCTCGCCTATATAAATTATTGTTAAGCCTTTGTTAGCCATTTTCTTTAGCTAACTTTTGCACGGTTCGTAAAATAGAAGACCAGGGTTCTTGAAAGAAAACAGGAATAAACTGCTCCTGAATTGATTTGTTTCCATTAAAGACCTCATCTACGCTCCAGGCCTCAAACTTAAATCCTTCTTCGGGTTTTAAATCTTCTAGCTTGCCTTCATACCCATAAGCGTACTCTTCGCAAAAAGTGTCATTTATTACGTTACGCGAAGGCTCTGTCGCTTCATACTTAACTTTTCCGAGAAAAATCAAATCCTCGGGCTTAGCTTTGATACCCGCCTCTTCCTCCAATTCCATTAAGGCGGCGTCAATGTAACTCATACCAGAAGGTAGGTGTCCGCCTGCGCTTGCATCAAGATAACCTGGATTAGAGTGGGTGGTTTTAGACCTTCTCTGAAAAATTATCTGCCCTTGGCGATTAAACAACCAGACATGCGTATGCCGGTGTTTTAAACCATCACGATGAGCAATGTCTCTGTCTACCTGACCAATGACCTTATCGTTTTCATCAACGATATCGATTATTTCCTTGCTTGTGTCCATAAATAAAGGATAGCAAATTTATTAAGCCGCCCGAAAGAGCGGCTTAATAGCTACGTTATTTCGAAAGGTATTAACTACAACCTGTTGTGCTCCCGCATTCCAAACATTTGTAGCAACTGCCGTTCCTAACCATCATTGATCCGCAGAAAGTACACGGCGGGGCGTCAACTTGATTTTTAAAGGTAAAAAGCGGTTTTTGCGAGACAACCGGTTCAAGCGGCACCGCTTCTACCTGCTGGGCCGTAACTTTGGGCTGGGCTTGCGAAACAATATCATTGGCGGTATTTATCGATTCAGCCGGACTAACTGAACTATGAATCTGTTCAGCCTGTTCCTTGTCTAAAAACTTAACGGCCAAGTAACGAAAAACATAATCGACTATTGATTTGGCAAACGGAATCTGCTTATTTTTGGTCATGCCCGCCGGTTCAAACCTCATGTGAGTGAACTTGTTAACCAAGAATTCAAGCGGCACGCCGTACTGAAGATTAAAGGAAACTAAAATGGAAAACGCATCCATCAAGCCGGAAAGGGTCGAACCTTCCTTGTTCATTTTAATAAATAACTCGCCTGGTTTTCCGTCCGGGAATAAACCGACGGTTAAGTATCCTTCGTGGCCGGCAATTTCAAACTTATGGGTAATAGCCAGTCTTTCATCCGGAAGCTTGCGCCTTTGCACCCGGGCTTGGGCGACCACTGGAGAAACCGCCACCGCTTGCGGATCGGCCTGCACAGCCTGGGATTCATCCGCCTTCGCAGAAGCTTCGTCGGACTTCGTCTTTGTCTCGTTCTTGGTATTTAACGGCTGGCTCTTCTTTGAACCATCGCGATAAATGGCAATGGCCTTTAAGCCGTGCTTCCAGCCTTCAATGTAGGCATCCATCACGTCTTCAACCGTAGCCGATTCCGGTAGATTAACCGTTTTAGAAATTGCACCCGAGATAAACGGCTGAATGGCGCCCATCATTTTAATATGGCCCATGTGATGAATTGATCTTTCGCCATTGACCGCTTTAAAAGCGCAATCAAATACAGACAGATGTTCAGGTTGCAGGCCCGGAGCGCCTTCAATAGTGTCTTTCTCTTCCAAATACTTCAATATGTCCGCGGCATCCCGCTCGCCATACCCTAAAGTGCGTAGAGCCTGCGGCACGCCTTCGTTAACCAGCTTCATATAACCGCCGCCAACCATTTTTTTGTAGGCCACTAAAGCAATATTCGGTTCAACGCCGGTGGTATTGCAGTCCATCACAAAGGAAATTGTGCCAGTCGGCGCAAGCACCGAGACTTGTGCGTTTCGGGCGCCGTACTGTCCGGTAAGAAATACGACATCATCCCAAATTCTCTTAGATTCCTGGATTAAATCAGCCTGAACCACGGCACCATCGATTTGATGGGCCGCATCGCGATGCTGGCGCATAACCTTTTGGAAGGGCTCGCGGTTTTCATAGTAGCCCGGAAAGGGTGTGAGCGCCTTGGCCATTAAAGCCGACTGCTTGTATGACTGTCCGGTCATGATGGCCGTCAGAGCGGCGGCAATGTTGCGACCCTGGTCTGAATCATAAGGAATGCCCAGAGACATCAATAATGAACCGAGATTAGCGTAACCAATCCCTAAGGTTCTGAAGATATGAGTCATGCGCCCAATCTCCGCGGTCGGGTAGGCGGCATTATCGACTAAAATTTCCTGGGCGGTAATCAAAACCGTAACTGCTTTTATGTAGCCTTCGGTATTAAAAGAACCATCTATGTTTCTAAACTTCATCAAGTTGAGCGAGGCCAGGTTACAGGCCGTATTATCCAAGAAAACATATTCGCTGCAGGGGTTGGTGGCGTTAATGCGGTCGGTATTGGCGCTGGTATGCCAATTTTGAATAACCCCGTCATACTGAAGTCCGGGATCACCTGTTTCCCAGGCTGCCTCGGCCATTTGACGTAAAAGCGCCTTAGCTTCATAAGTTTCGGCGACCTCACCGGTGGTAACGAAATGAGTCGCAAACTTTCCGCCTTCCACGACGGCTTTCATGAACTCATCGGTTACGCGCACCGAGTTGTTCGCGTTTTGGTAAAAAATATTATTATAGACCTCGCCGTCCAGCCTGGGGTCCATGCCGGCGGCAATTAAAATGTGGGCTTTTCTTTCTTCTTTAACCTTGCACCAAATGAATTCCTCAATGTCGGGGTGGGTCACGTCCATAACCACCATTTTGGCGGCCCGCCGGGTTTTGCCGCCGGATTTAATCACACCGGCAAAAGCGTCAAAGCCTTTCATAAACGTAACCGGGCCCGAAGAATAGCCTTTGCCGCGAATTTTTTCCTTGGAAGAACGGAGTTTTGAGACATTCATGCCGGAACCGGAACCGAACTTAAATATTTTCGCTTCAGCCGAAGCCGCATCCATAATACCCTGCATGGAATCATCAAGGCCTAAAATAAAACAGGCGCTGCACTGCGGGTGCTCGTAATCATTGGCCGTCTCTTTAACTGATTGAGTGGCCTTATCCCAGTAGTAGCGGCCGCCTGAACCGTTTTGATCATATCGCCAAACGCCGCAGTTATAGTTAACCGGCGAATTAAACGCCAAAAACTGGTTAACCATTAAATAGGCCAGTTCATCATAAAAAACCTGGGCGTCGTAGGCTGACGCAAAGTAGCCATCATTCAAACCCCACTCCTTAACC
>MFES01000030.1:0-1628 GCA_001779955.1 Candidatus Doudnabacteria bacterium RIFCSPHIGHO2_02_FULL_46_11
TCGGCGAGCAGCATCGTTTTCCGGGCTGTCGGCGCCAAGCCGGTCAACAATCCTACCAAAACTTTCTTTGAATCCCATATTGTTAGGTTAATTTTATTAAAATAATTGTACCACCAATAATTATTGCCGTAAACTATAGGTTTTAAACACATCATTTTGTTTTATTACAATGGCATTGCCACTTTCCGAGCAATTGACTATTTGTATGGGCGCGTCAAAGTTAAAAAGATCATAAATATTTCTTTTGTCTCGGCCGTCTAGCTCCACCGCACGAACTTTACTGCCGAAACTGCGCAGCAAGTAACCCATTTCCGGGATTACGCAGAAACTGCCGCCTGCTTCGGACGTGCGAAGCAGTAATTCGCGTTGGCCGGCTCCGGCGTCGTAGGGATTGTAGAAGTTTATTTCGTGCTCGTTTCCGTAAACGAGCTTATTCATTTGCTCATCCCAATTTACCATTTCTACCCCTTCGGCGATGTATTCTAGGCCGGTTGTTACCTGGTACAAAACACGGTCAATAATTGCAAATAGCAGATTATTCGGGGCAGCGTAAATTGCGCCGGATTTTCCGGAAACGTTCTCGCGCACAATAGTTTTGTCTTCGCGATTGTCTTTGGCAATCCGGACAATGTTAAGCGTTTCCGTATCCGATTTTTCTAAAGCGTAAAAATAATTTGACTCCGATGGAGCTTGCTTTTTATACTCCTGCGTTTCGCTAATCAGTCTGGGATTTTTTGGCAACAAGTAAATTTTATCCAAGTCTGCCGCCCAGGTAACGACTCCGCCGCGAACAACCAAGCGTTTTTGCCAAGAGTGAAAATTATCCTTTACTATGGAAATATCGTAATCTCCACCGGGCAAAAAACGCAGTGTCGTATTTGATTTTTTACTGACTTGTTTTGGCCCGTTGATTGCTATTTCCGCTCCTTTGGGCTCGGTCTTAATAACCAGTATGGCGGTTTTGACCAGTCGTTTATTTTCGAAATCGTAAATATAGCCCCTGATGCCAAGGATAAATACCGGCGCGGCAACCAGAAAAATAATTATACCGAGGGTAACCAGGGCGTATCTTTTGGTTAAGGTCATAACCTATCTATTTTAGCTTGTTTTTAGCGCTAAAACAACGTATTTAGTATAATGCCTGCATGTTGATAAAGAAGATGGGTATAGATCTCGGAACAGCCAATACTCTGGTTTTTATTCCCAAAAGGGGCATAGTCATTAATGAACCGACGGTGGTGGCCGTCGGCGTTGAAGATAACCGGATTTTGGCAGTCGGCCAGGAAGCCAAGGAAATGATAGGACGCACGCCGGAAAATATCGTTGCTCATCGGCCGATGCGCGATGGCGTGATTGCCGATTATCGGGTAACCGAAGCCATGCTTCGTTATTTTATAAATAAAGCGCTTGGTAACGTGCGTTTGTTTCGTCCGGAAGTAATGATTGCCGTACCGGGCGGCATTACCTCCACCGAACGGCGGGCGGTTATTGATGCCGCCACTGCGGCTGGTGCAAAATCCGTCTACGTTATTAAGGAAACCGTGGCCGCGGCCATTGGCGCCGGAATACCGATTGGCGCGCCAAGCGGGCACATGATAATTGATATTGGCGGGGGCACGACCGATGTG
>MFES01000030.1:1662-13888 GCA_001779955.1 Candidatus Doudnabacteria bacterium RIFCSPHIGHO2_02_FULL_46_11
ATACGCCGCCGGATTTAGCCTCGGACGTTATGGATAAAGGCATGATACTTACCGGGGGAACTTCCCTAATTTCGAATTTACCGCAGTTAATAACCCAAGCCATAGGCGTTCAATGCTATGTCGCGGAGGATTCAATTTTGTGCGTGGCCAAAGGCACCGGCATTGCCTTGGAGCATTTGGAAAATTATAAGCGCAGTTTATTAGCAACTAAATAAAATATGGAAAAATTAACATTTTATCTGTTCGCAGCTTTGTTAGTAATCACAAGTGTGGGTTTTCTGTACGATGCAGTTTATTCACGTAACTGGTCTCTTGATTCTTATGCTTTGTGGGGAATATCTGAATTTTTTATTCTTTTAGCTTTTTTGTACGCCTGGCGAAAAGGAATGAAACATTCTGAGGCCAAAAAAGATGATGATAGCCATTGACGCCGAACCGGCAAACAGAAAAATAAGGACCGGAACGGAAAATACGGCGTTTAATTTAATAAAAGAGCTAATAAAAATAGACGGCGGAACGGTAGACCGCCGGTACGTTTTATTTACGCGCGAAGATCTATGGCCCGATTTTCCGCCATTGCCTGATAATTTCAAGCACATAAAATTATCCTGGTTTTTTCCGTTTTTTTGGTCGCAAATTAGGCTGGGCCTAGCTCTCCGCAAATTGCGCCCCCATATTACCTTTATTCCTTCACATTCAATTCCGCTTTTGGCCCCGGCTCCGTTTGTTACCGTTGTCCATGATATAGGTTTTATTGAACGACCGGATTTATACAAATGGCCTTGGCGGCTTTTTCACCGTTTTTCTCTGAATCAAGCTTTGGCGCGGGCGAGCATAATTATTACTCCGACGCGTACAGTGAAGGAATCGATCTTAAAATATAGGCCGAATGTTAAAACCCCTATAGAAGTTGTTTATTGGGGAATTGATCACAGTTTGTTTAAACCAGAACTGCAAGCCGGCGATGAACAGATTCTTGAAGAGCTTAACCTTTTGGGCAAGAATTACTTTCTTTATATAGGCAGACTTGAGAAAAAGAAAAATACGGCGCGATTGGTTTCCGCCTTTCGTAATCTAAAAATAAAATATCCGGATATAGAACTAGTTTTAGTAGGGCACGCGTCAGAGGAAATCGACCTCAAGGGGACAATCTTCTTAGGTTACCAGCCGACCGAAAAAACTTCTGTTTTGTACCGCTATGCCCTGGCTTTTGTTTTCCCGAGCAGGTATGAGGGTTTCGGCTTGGTTGTGATTGAGGCCATGAGTTCGGGCTGCCCGGTTATTGCCTCTGATATTCCCGTGCTTAGCGAAATAAGCGGTGGAGCGTCTTTGCACGTCGATGTTACTAATAACAATGAATTAATCGAAGCTATGGACAAAGTAATCGCCAATCCGAGTTTACGAGAGAACTTAAAGGCGAAAGGTTTAACCGAAGCCCAGAAATATAACTGGGGCACGGCGGCTGAACAAATTCTTAATTTGGTTGTTAAAGCAGCGAAATAAATGTTATAATAAAGAGGCAAGAGATGTCTGATATTGAAAAAAAATTGATAAAGTTTTGGGAACAGGGCAATTTATCGCAGGGCCTGCTTTTAGTTGGCTCATCGCGCGATGATTTAAAAAAGGTGAGCACGGCCTTGGCGCGGGCCATATTGGCCAGCGATAATTTGCAATATCATCCTGATTACATCCAAATCGACAGCCATAAGGTTGAAGAGGTTCGGAAACTGCTGGCTGTTCTTTCTTTAAGTTCTTTTGGCAACCGCGTAGTGGTTATGGATAATGCCGAGGGGTTAACACCGCAGTCGGTTAACAACCTCTTGAAAAAAATAGAGGAGCCATCACAGCGAACTTTTTATTTGGTGCTTACTTCACATGAAGAAAAAATCTTGCCGACATTGCGTTCGCGGCTCATGGCTTTCCATTTGCGTCAGAGCGACACATTGGCAAATGCCACGGCTGCCAGCTTTCTAACTGCCGACAATTTAGCCGCGCGGGTGAAATTCGCCTTGGAGCTTGATGTGCATGAGGAGGATTTAGACGCCTTTTTAAAAACAGTTTATCAAAACGAAATGAATAATTTTAGCAGTAAAACGGGACAAAGACTGACAGCGATATTAAAAACTTTTGAATTTTTGGAAGCTAATGTTAAAGCCAGCCGGGTTCTTTCATATCTTGCCGTAAAATGGGATTAAAATTAAAAAATTTGGTAATTGTTTCTATTTTGGCCGTTGCTTTGACCGGCCAGTCTTGTGCTATTTCTGGCGGCGGTTCCGGGCCGCGCGGGGTTTGGAAAAGCGAAGACCGGGCCCAAACCTGGAGCAAAATTAATCTGGTGGATACCGGCCAATCAAGGCCGTCGCCGGCTTTGGATAATATCGACGTGCGTTCATTGCTTATTTCACCCGATACCGACAATTTGGTATATGCTTCAACGCCGCTCGGGGTTTTTGGGTCCGATTCCGGCGGCCGGATTTGGTATCACATTTTAGAGAACTTGAGCATAAGGGAGACGGTTGCGGCGCAAGCCGACCCCCAGATACTGTATGCGGCCGGATCGGAAACAAGCGGTCGTGGCGTTGTATATAAATCCAATAATCGCGGCAAGGACTGGGAAAGAAAGTATATCGAAGCCGACTTAAACGAGGCAGCGAGCATTGCCGTAAATCCGCGCGATGCCCAGCATGTTTTGGTCGGGCTTAATTCAGGGGCGATGATCGTTACATTCAATGGCGGTGAAAGCTGGAATTTGGTGCGCACTTTTTTGGGCAGGATCCAGCAAATTCGTTTCCACTCCACTGACCCGAGGCGTATTTATTTGTTGGTTCGGGGTTTGGGAATGTTTGCTTCGAGCAATGGAGGCCAAAGTTTTGACCCCTCGCCCAGGATTCTTATCGAAGACGGTGACACAACTTATAGACCACGAATATATTTGAGTTTCGATTTTGCGCCCTCACACCCTGATGTAATGTATCTGACTTCTGACAGCGGTGTATTCAAAACCCTTAACGGCGGGACTACTTGGAGGGCTTTGCGATTGCCCGTCGACCCCTCAAACGCGCTGACCATTGCTGTAGAGGTTGCCCAGAACGGTGAATTGCTTTATGTAACGGTTGATACGGTGGTTTATCGATCATTAGACGGCGGCGCGACTTTTAATACGGAAAAGCTCCCCACGAACCGCTTAATTAGGGCGATTGTAACCAACCAAGCCAACCCCGATATTGTTTATTTAGGCCTTATTGAGTAAAACTACTTACTACTTACTACTAACTACTAACTACTAACTACTTACTACTTAACCCATGGCTACAGTCCAAGAAGTAATCAGTTCGAAGCACGAAGATTTTACAAAATCCGTCGAGCATTTCAAAGGCGAGCTAAGTGTTCTGCGCACCGGCCGGGCTTCTACCGGTTTGGTGGATTTGATACCCATTGAGGCCTATGGCGCAGTTCAGCCATTGCGCGATTTGGCCCAAATAACGGTCCCCGAATCCAGGCAAATTTTAGTGCAGCCCTGGGATAAATCAATTTTAGCTAATATTGAAAAGTCAATTCAGACCTCCTCCTTGGGTGTTAATCCGGTTAATGACGGCAACGCCATTCGCATAAGCTTGCCGGCGCTCACCGAAGAAAGAAGGAAGGAGTTGGCCAAGGTTGTGGGTCAGCACGCCGAAGCGGCCCGCGTTTCCGTGCGCAGTGTACGCGAGTCGGCCATGAAGGAGTTAAAGCGGCTTGACGAAACTGATGAAATCTCCGAGGATGAACGTTTCCGAGGTGAAGAGCAGCTGCAGAAAAAGGTAGATGAATTAAACAAGCAAATCAAAGAGATTGCCGAGGCTAAAGAGAAAGAAATAATGACCGTTTAACCAACTGTCCAATTCTATAGAATTGGACAGTACGAGTTTATGGGATTTAGCGTGAAAATCAGAAATTGGTCTAAGATATTTAAGGCGCTCGGTAGCCCCAATCGTTTAATGATCTTAAAAATTTTAAGTAATAAAGGTCAAGTTTCGGTGACAGCCCTTTCGGAAGAGTTGGGGATCAGTTTAAAAAATACTTCTCGAAATTTAAGTATCCTGCTAAATTTAGATTTAGTTGAGTACGAAGGCAAGAGCGATCATGTTTACTATAGTCTGAATAAAGATATGGACAAAACCGTATCTTCTTTGTTAAAAGTCATTCTTTAATTTTTTTACCACTTACCAATTCTATAGAATTGGTAAGTGGAGTAAAGTGACTTCTAGGTTTATGAAGAATAAAAAGGTCATGGTTTTTGGTGTTTTTGATTTGCTCCACCCGGGCCATATTTATTTTCTAAAAAAAGCCCGTGAATTGGGTGATTATTTATTGGTTTCAGTTCCTTGCGACGCCAATGTTTTAAAATACAAAAAAGTATTACCAATAATTCCGGAGAAAGAAAGGGTGAAAATGATAAGAGCAAGTGGATTAGCAGACAAAGTTGTTATTGCCTACGACCAGTTTCCTTGGACAACTATCAAAAAAGAAAAGCCTTCGATTGTTGTTTTAGGGCACGATCAGAATCCTTATTTAGCCAAAAGCGACAAAAAACTTCAGAAATTACTCAAGATCAAAGTAGTAAGGTTGGGCACCTTCAGGCGTTCAAAACATAAAACTGCTTTGTTAAAAATTTTCAGCGGCAAAGTCTATAAACATTTAGGCCGCGGCAAAACTTTAGGTTTTCCCACGGCCAATATCAAAGTGCTGGGGAGCGTGCCCGAGGGCATTTTTGCGGCAAAAACTAAGGTGGGCGGCAAAGTATATAAAGCCCTGGTTTTTGTGGGCGCCGCCAAGACTTTTTCTGAAAATAAGCGACAAGCCGAAGTATATTTACTCGATTTTTTCGGAGATCTGTACAGCAAAGTGATTGAGGTAGAGTTATTAAGAAAATTACGCAACAATCTTAAATTCAAATCTACTAAGGTTTTGGTAGAACAAATGAAAGACGATGAAAAAAAGGCGCGAAAATACTTCAAACTCCACCATTAACCATTTCACTAACCATTCCACGATTCGCGCGAATCGTGGAATGCTGGTACCATGAAAAATATGAAGCGGTGGGTAAGGGTATTCAAAATTTTATCGAACATCAACCGTTTAAAAATAATTAGCCTGCTTTCGGGAGGCGAGATTAAGAATGTCGGTGAAATTGCAGGCCTGCTTCGCATATCTTTCAAGAACACCTCGCGCAACCTAACAATTCTGGAAAATGCCGATGTTCTCGAAAGTCGTGGGCAGGGCGGGCATGTATATTACCGATTAGCCGAAGATTTACCGGCGGACATCAGAAATGCTTTGCACTTATTCGTCAAAGTCAAATAATTTACCATTCTACAATTCCATAGAATCGTAGAATGGGATTAAATATTGATTTTATTTTGGCTAGGTGTATAATATAAGGACAATTTAAATCTTCAGGGCGGGGTGAGCCTGGCCTTCGTAGCTTTATGCGAAGTAGGCAAGTCCCCACCGGTAGTAATCCCTTATGGGTAGTCTACGAGGCCTTTGGCCAGGAGTGCTGTGCGATTCAGCCGCCGACGGTATAGTCCGGATAAAAGAAGGTATAATTATGCCATTTTGGCGTTTTTAACTAACCCCTGTTTACGATACAGGTTTTTTTATTTGTTATTAATAATTCACGCACTTACCAATTCCATAGAATTGGTAAGTAGAAAAATATGAATAAATATTTTATAGGTCCGTGGTTAGTGGTTATTGCCGCGCTTTTATGGGCGGTTGATGCTCCGTTCCGCAAGTTTTTAACGGAAGATTTGTCTTCGGCAACAATTGTGTTTATGGAGCATATTTTGATTGCCGTTTTGGTGTTGGTGTTCCTCGGAAAATACTTGAAGGAAATGAAGAACTTGGCCTGGCGCGAATGGCTGGCTGTAATTTTTATAGGCTTGGGCGGTTCGGCCTTGGCTACCGTATTTTTTACGCAAAGTTTTCACTATGTCAGCCCGACCGTGGCGATCTTACTGCAAAAACTTCAACCGATTTTTGCTATTTTACTCGCCGCTTTAGTGCTTAAAGAAAATTTTTCAAAAAAATTCTGGCTCTGGGCCGTAGTGGCTCTGTTTGGCGCGTATCTGGTAAGCTTTCCGGATTTAAGGGTTTCGGGTTTAAACTTTACCGGCGGCTCACTCGGAGTTTTGTTTGCCGTACTGGCCGCTTTTTTCTGGGGCGGCTCAACCGTTTTTGGCCGGTACGTACTGAAGAAGGTTAGTTTTCAGGCCATGACTGCGGTGCGTTTTCTGACCGCTCTTTTCTTCCTATTCTGGATTGCATTATTTAATGGCGGACTGGGGCAGGTAACTACTGCATCGGGTAAAGACTGGTTGTTTGTATTTATTATTGCCGTTTTGGCCGGTTTTGTTTCGCTCTTTATTTACTACAAAGGGCTGCAAAGCACCAAAGCCAGCATTGCCACTTTGGGCGAGCTGGTCTTTGTACCCTCGGCCGTAATTGTAAATTGGATTTTCCTTGACGCAACGCTCGAATGGGGCCAAATTGCGGGCGGTTTGATATTGCTTCTGGCGATGATTAAACTGTCGCGTATAAACGCATTCTACGATTCGCGCGAATTGGAGAATAGTTCGGCGGTAGTTTAAAAAAAGACCGGCCAAACGCCGGTTTTTTTTATTATCACCTATAATTATACACCATATTTACAAAACCGTCAAGTTTATGATAGGATAATAAAACTATGGAATTTGAGGAGCTGAAAAAAGTGGAATGGGAATTTCTCATAACCCGTAAAGAGCGCTTATTGTGCCGCTCTTTGCACGATATGTCTCTCAAATATACTGCTCGCACCACAGGAATAAAAAATTCTTCGGATTACGTTATTAGGCTCAATGACGGTGAAATATTGCATGACAAGCAGGGATTACAAAACATACGCGATCATTTTAAAGGAAACATCAAAAATTTAATAAATTTTCGCGACCGCCTGAAAAAATATGTAAGTGAGTATGATAAGGTTGCTGAACAAGTAGAAAAAATTGATGTCAGAAAATTATCTAATAAGAAGATTAGGAGACAGGTAAAAGTATTTTTAACCGCGGCTTTGCGAGCGGGAACTTTTTTGCATACAATGGCTGCTGCCGATAAGGCGCTGTCAGAGGAAATATTAAAGTTGCTGCCGGCTGACAGTGAAGCCTACCAAAAAGAAATGTTACGCACACTGACTTTTCCGCTTAAAGAAAACTTACATTTTTTTGAGGCAAAGTCTTTTTTACGTTTGGTGGGTGCTTATAAAAGGAAAGATAAAGCTTTTAAAAAATTACTGTCCTCACATCTACGAAATTTTTCGTGGGTTGGTGCTCGTTACCGATGGGAACAGGCCTGGACCGAGCGGGATTTGTTAAACCGTATCAGGGATTTTTTATCGCAAAATAAGAAGCCAGATGTGGAATTAAAGAAATTAAATAGCTTACGGCAAGAGAGAAAAAGAGCAGCTACGAAGTTGTTGAAAAAAATGGGTGTTAAAAAAACCGCCAAGCTAGCCGTTTTATCAAGCCTGGCGCGCGAGTATGCTTATTTGCGCACTTGGCGGACCGACGTAGTATATCGCTCGTTATTTCGAGCCAGCGTTCTGTTAAAAGAAATTGTTAAGCACGCGGGCGGAAATGTGAGTGATATAGATTTTTATACTATTCCCGAGGTAGTCGAAATGGCGCAAATTGTGAAAAATTCTGTGCCCTCGAGTGAGCTGAAAAAAAGAAAAGAATATTTTGTGACAGGCGAACATAAGGGCGAATTGTTTCTCTTTTCCGGCAGAGAATGGCGAAGTAAATTTCAAAAGTTTTTATTATCCCAAAAAACCAACCAGCTTTCGGGAGAAATTGCCTTTCCGGGTAAGGTAAAAGGTAACACCTACATCTATTCTTAAATTCTTAAGAATTTAAGAATAGATAACAAAATGAAAAGCTTTAAGCAAATTGAACGAAGGGTTAAAGGTTTTGCCAATCATCGAAGGGTTGAAATAATGTTTTTATTGTATAAAAAACCTGAACTTTCTCTGCAGGGAATTTCGGATGAACTGCGCATTAATTTTAGGACTGCTTCAGAGCACGTTCGTCGTTTAGCGATTTCCGGCATGGTTGTCAAAAGGCACGAAGGTAATGAGGTCCGCCACAAATTGACTTCAATCGGCAGAAACGTTCTTAAATTCTTAAGAATATTGGAATAGATGTCGGATAAGAAATATGAAAATATTTATCGCTTATAGATTTACAGGGGTAGAGTTTGCCGAATTGCAAAACACGGTTGGCGTTTTGTGCAAGAAGCTGACTGAAGCCGGACATAGCGTTTTCTCCACGCTTGATAGGGAGGATTACTATAAGCAAAATAAATCCACTACAGGAGACATTATTAAGGAGGCCTTTTCTGAAATCGAAAAAGCCGATATTTTTGTCGCCCTGGTCAATTCTGTTGAAAAAAGCGAAGGCCAATTAATAGAAATAGGCTTTGTCAAGGCTTTGGATAAAAAGTTTATTTTATTGATAAAAAATGAGCTAAGAAGTGTACATTTACGGTATTTGGCTGATAAAGTTATTGAATTTTCAGACATGGAGGATTTATACAAAAAAATTTCCAATATTTCCTAGGGGGTAATACCGATTTTGAGACAATATATGTTATGATTATCAGTGACTTTCTACTAACTACTTTCTACTAACTACTTACCAACAAAATGCTAACAATAATTTCTTTCTTTTTAGTACTGTTAGTTCTGGTTTTGGTCCACGAATGGGGGCATTTTTTTGCCGCCAAGAAAACCGGCATGACGGTTGAGGAATTCGGTTTTGGTTTCCCGCCTCGCGCGGCATCAATAGTTAAAAACGGAACACGTTATTCTTTTAACTGGCTACCGCTTGGCGGATTCGTAAAAATTCAGGGTGAAAACGGCGAAGACGAAAGCCCGGGCTCCTTTAGCACAAAATCGGTACCGGCTCGTTTTATAGTGCTCGCGGCGGGCGTAATTATGAATTTGGTTCTGGCCTGGGTACTTTTATCCGCTTCTTTAACGTTTGGCACTCCTCAAGCCGTAGGTCTAACTAACGGCGACGCGGCAAAAAATAATTTACGCGTGGTAGTTGGCGCAGTTGCTTCGGGTTCGCCGGCTGAAGCGGCCGGCTTTGAATCAGGCGATGTAATTTACAAGGTCAATGGCGAAGACATTGTTTCGGTTAAGGCGTTTCAGGAAAAAACATTAGCTCTCGCCGGAAACGAGGTGGTTTACGATGTATCGCGGGAGAACGGCCCGGAAACTCTGAAGGCCACACCGAGGCAAAATCCGCCGGCCGGCCAAGGCGCGCTTGGCGTGCAGTTGGCGGAAGTGGCGGACGTTTCTTATCCGTGGTATCAGGCCATCGGCAAGGGTTTGGTTTTAACCTGGGAATATCTTAAGCTCACTCTTTCCGGATTTGGGCAATTGATCGGCGGGCTTTTTGGCGGCCCGGGAGTTTCCGGCGAGGTGGCCGGACCAATTGGCATTGCCGTACTGACCGGCAAGTTTGCCAAAATCGGTATTGTCGCTTTAATGCAGTTTACGGCGCTCTTGTCTATCAACTTGGCGGTGATAAACGCTTTGCCTATTCCGGCCTTAGATGGCGGAAGAATTTTGTTTTTACTTATAGAAGGCATACGCGGCAAAAAGGTGCGGGCGAAAGTCGAGCAGTGGTCGCATGCCATAGGCTTTGCGCTCCTATTGGCTTTGATGCTTTTGGTGACAATTGCCGATGTGCTGAAGCTGTTTTAGGCCTAGAAAATCAGATTTGGGCGGCTGCGCTAGTACGCCGTTTTTTATTTGACGTTGAAAAGATATAACCGTAGAATATAGCTACAAGAACATTGAGTCGGTCGGCGGTCGAGTTGCGGCTTCGGAAGTGCCGTTGAGGGGGACTCGTTCCGAGTCGTAGCCAAACCGCCGATCGGCTTGAATTCAAAAGTTGTTTTGACAGTATATTCCTGGTCTGCACCGGGCTCTCGGGGCTCCACTAACGGAGCCATCCTACTTGAGTCGTAGGGTTGCGGGTGAGCATAGCCCTATTAGGTTTAGTGAGCACGGCTTCCGGTTGATGTGCCCTTCTGGGCAAGTTCAGCCATTAACCGGTAGAGCTAGCCGCTCCTGCCTTCGGTGCGGATCAGGTCCGATTTCAAGGTTCGCAGTGAGTTCGTGAAAGGTCGTTGGCCGAGCGACCCAAACGTTCGCATTGCGGACCCCCTAAACAAGGTCAAGGAGGATGATCGTGTTTCACGCTTGCTGGCAGATCTGCCAAATGTGCGCAAGTGCGTACGCGGCCCCTCCTTGGCCTTGTCGTCGTTTCGGCAAGGCCTTCTCCATTCTTTATGATAGTTATAGTTGCGGGGTTTTTTATGTTTTATGGTATAATTTAGGCGGGTAAAAAAGCAATTATGATACTAAATCAGTCTGAATTGTTTGCAAAAACCACTCGCGAAGCGCCTTCGGGCGAGGAGGCGGTTAATGCCATCCTTTTGGAGCGCGGCGGTTTTATGGCAAAAAATTCCGCCGGCATATATACATTTTTACCTTTAGGCTTTCGGGTGATGCAAAAAATTGCCCAAATTATTCGCGAGGAAATGAATGCCATTGCGGGTCAGGAAATGTTCATGCCGGCCCTAGTTGACAAGCGCTATTGGCAGAAAACCGGGCGCTGGGATTTGCCGGTCGGCTTTGAGGCCGTCGGGAAAGGCGAAACAACGGCCGGGTTTGTTTTAGGCTGGTCGCACGAGGATTTGCTAACAGATGTTGCTTTAAAATTTCTCAACTCGTACAAAGATTTACCTAAAGCCGTTTATCAAATACAGACCAAATTTAGAAATGAGCCCCGGGCGAAATCGGGCTTGTTGCGCGGCCGCGAATTCATGATGAAAGATCTTTACAGTTTTCATACCAGCGAAGAAGATTTAATGAAATATTATAATGAGGTGGCCAAGGCCTATAAAAAAATATTTGAGCGCTGCGGCGTGAAAGTGGTTTACACTTTGGCGGCCGGCGGCGATTTTACTCACAGCTTCACCCATGAGTTTCAGGCTATATCGGAAATCGGCGAGGACACAATTTTTCTTTGCGATAAATGCGAATATGCCGAGAACAAAGAAATTTCAAAACTGACCGAAGGGGACAAATGTGAAAAGTGCGGCGGAAAGATAACGGTTCAAAAGGGTATTGAGGTCGGCAACATCTTCCCGCTTGGCACGCGCTACTCCGAAGCCGTCGGTTTGAAGTTCACCAACGAGAAAGGCGAACGGGTGCCGGTAGTGATGGGTTCCTACGGCATAGGCCTTTCCCGACTGATGGCCACCATAGTTGAGGTGAGCCACGATGATAAAGGAATTATTTGGCCGAGGTCGGTAGCACCTTTTGACGTTCACGTCATAAAAATTCAAAATTCAAAAAGCAAAAATCAAAATGACAATCAAAAAATTGATAAACTGGTGCATGATATCGTGGGCCAGCTCTCTCAAAAGTCTCTAGATGTTTTAGTCGATGACCGGGACGCTTCGGCTGGTGAAAAGTTCGCGGATCGTGATTTGCTCGGCATCCCAGTAAGTGTCATTGTTTCGGAAAAAGGCTTGACTGATGATAGTGTTGAAATGTTTAAGCGTGCCGATATGCAGGCGGAGAGAGTGTCGGTAGGCGATATAGGCAAGCATGCTGCGAACATTTGATAAAATTTTTGAAAAGTTTTCCCAAGATATAGGTATCGATTTGGGAACGGCCAATACCCTTGTCTACGTAAAAAACAAGGGTATTGTTATCAATGAGCCTTCGGTGGTGGCCATAAATACCCGTACCAAGCAGATTTTGGCGATTGGCAACGAGGCCCGGCGCATGGTTGGCCGTACGCCGCCCCACATTGTGGCCACCAGGCCGCTGGTGGACGGGGTAATTTCCGATTTTGAGGTTACCGAGCAGATGCTTAAGTATTTTATCGGCCGGGTACAGCCAAGAGGTTTCAGTTTTTTGCGCCGGCCGCGCGTGGTTGTGGGCATTCCATCCGGTGTTACCGAAGTCGAGAAAAGAGCGGTAATTGACGCTACGCTTTCTGCCGGCGCCCGCCAGGCTTTTCTTATTGAAGAGCCGATGGCGGCGGCCATCGGTGCGAGACTGCCGATTGAGGACCCGGCCGGCAGTATGATCGTGGACATCGGCGGCGGAACTTCGGAGATTGCC
>MFES01000030.1:13969-17026 GCA_001779955.1 Candidatus Doudnabacteria bacterium RIFCSPHIGHO2_02_FULL_46_11
AGTGAGAGGCCGCGACCTTATCTCCGGACTGCCTAAGGAAATAAAGCTTAACGATTCGCAGGTGCGCTCGGCTTTGGCTCGTTCCATTCGCATTATCGTAAATAACATCAAAATTACCATTGAAGAAACTCCGCCGGAGCTTGTGGCTGACATTATGAGCCGCGGCATTGTGCTGGCTGGCGGCGGCGCGCTATTGCGCAATTTTGATAAATTGATTTCCGAGGAAACCCAAATGCCGGTGCGCGTGGCCGAGGATCCGCTCACAGCCGTTGCGCGCGGGGCTGGCGTGGTGCTTGAGGAGCTCGATAGCTTAGCTGCCGTTCTAGTTGATACTGATTTTGAGAAAACACCTAGATAAAACTTCAAACCTCAACACTCAAACCTCAACGAGGGATTAATAATTGAGAATTGAAGCTTGATGGTTGGGGATTAAGAGTATGGGCAAAAGTTCAAAAACGAAAATTATTTTAGCGGCTGCGGCAGTCCTGCTTGTTGTAGGATATTTTGGTTGGCTGGCGCCGTTCGAGAATTTTTTTATTTGGCTGACCAAGCCTGTTTTTACCTCCGCGCGCAACCTAACCATAAGCTTAAGCGAAGCCACCAGCAATTTGTTCACTATCAAGGATTTGCAAAGGGAAAACGCAGACCTCAAGCAGAGATTAATAGCCTTGGAAACGGAAAATAGCCAGCTTAAGCTATCGGGCGGTGAGAACGAGGAACTGGAAAAAGCCCTGAATCTAAAAAGTCGCACCGGGTTTAACTTGGTCGGGGGCCGGGTGGTAAGCAGCGATCCGACGAGTTTAAATCAAAGCCTAATTATAGACCGCGGCGATGTGGCCGGTGTTGTGGAGGGTCAGGCCGCGGTTGATTCATCCGGCGCATTTATCGGCCGCATCACTCGCGTATTGCACAATACGGCCGAGGTAACCCTGATTTCCGATTTTTCAAGCAGATTGCCGGCCGAGATTGCCGAAACGGGCGCGCGGGGAGTAGTGAGCGGCGAGCATGGCCTGGCCGTGGCTTTAGTCGAGGTGCCTCAAGGGCAGAATTTGCAAATTGGCGGACGGGTGGTAACAACCGGCTTCACGGTAGGCGTACCGGCCGGCCTGTTTATAGGATATGTGGCCGAAATGCGCTCAAGCGGCAGTGATCTATTTCAGGAAGCGCTTATTTCGCCGGCGGCTAACTTCAAAAATTTGCGTTTGGTATTTATAATTGTCGGGCAAGAATGACCGCTCTTAAATATACGTCAGCCATCGTTTTTTTAAGTGTTTTGCAGCTAAGCGTCCTGCCGCCGCTGTTGGGAACTTGGCCGACGCCGAATTTGCTTTTCATCTTTATTATGGCCTTGGCCATATTGGGCAGTGGTGCAATTTTGTTCGGCGCTGAATTAAAAGACGATTTGGTCTTTGGCCTTGGCCTGGCTGGCGGTTTTATCTTGGACATATTCAGCACGGCCCGTTTCGGCGTTTTTATCCTAATTTTTACAGGCACGATACTGCTCATTAAACTGATTTTTAAAAGTTGGTTTGCCGAAGGCTTTAATTATCAAAATTTAGTCATGCTTTTCATTTTTTCGGTTTTCTTGGCGCCCTTGGCGGCTGAGCTTGCCGGTCATAATCCCCTTGGTCCGGTTTATTTTTTACGTTCTTTAATTTTATCTGTGCCGGCAGTTGTTTTGATTTTAAGATTTATTTATGTTCGAACAGGATAATAATTACGATTTAGGCTTTTTGGAACGACAAGACCACTCCGTTGAGGAGATGCTTTTGGATAGCGACGTAAATAGTGTTCACGGGGTTTTGGAAAGCGGCGAGCGACGAGGTCCGCAAGTTAGGTTTTTCACCATCGCTGTTTTTGTCGGCTTATTTATTTTGGTCGGACGCCTCTTTAGTTTGCAGATCGGCCAAGGCGATGAATTTTCACTTGCCGCAGAGGGCAACCGCTTGCGCACTTTGCAGAAATTCGCTCCGCGCGGCTTGATTACCGACCGCAACGGCGAAATTTTGGCAAGAAATATTCCCAGCTTCGAGCTTGTGGCCATACCTTTTGATTTGCCAAAGGAGGCCGAAGACAGGACTAAGTTGTTTAACGATGCGGCCGGCATATTAAACATGACTGTGGAGGAAATCGAAAAAAAGGTGGCTTCGGCCGATGTCCGGGCAATTGAGCCGGTGACCATCAAGCAATCCCTAAACCAAGAAGAGGCGCTCAAACTTGAAGGCATCGTTCAGACTAATACCGGGCTTGAAGTGCAAAGTATTCCCATACGCGAGTACCTAAATGGCCCGGCTTTTTCGCATCTTTTAGGTTTTACGGGCAAATTAAATCAAGACGAGTCGCAGGAAAAGTTCGATGAAGGATATTTTTTCAATGATCAAATAGGTAAAACCGGCGTGGAGTTGGTTTATGAAGATTCCCTGCGCGGCCAGCATGGTGGAACCGAAGTTGAGGTGGATGCCAATGGCAAAATCATCAAGCGAATTCGTGAAATTCAGCCGACCACGGGCAATGATTTAAAATTGACCATAGATGCCGGTTTGCAAACGGTAATCTATAATTCACTGCAGCAAATGCTTGCCCAACGCCCCAGCTCAAGCGGCGCGGCGGCGGTGGCGACGAACCCGAGGACAGGTGAAGTTTTGGCCCTAGTCAGCTTGCCTAGCTTTGACAATAATCTTTTTGCGCGCGGCATTAAAACCGAAGAATATTCCGCCATTTTAAATGACAAGTCAAAGCCCATGCTTAATCGTCCTATTGCCGGGGCCTATCCGCCAGGTTCTACCATAAAGCCCTTGGTAGCCGGTGCCGCTCTTGAGGAGGGAGTTATTACCACAAAAACCAAAATTAACGACGAAGGCCTGGTACGGGTCGGTAATTTCACTTACTATGGATGGAATCGAGCCGGGCTTGGCCTAATGGATGTTGTTTCAGCCATTGCCTGGTCAAGCGACCCTTTTTTCTACATAGTCGGCGGCGGACACGAGTCATACAGCATTAACGGCTTAGGCGTAGATCGTCTGGAAAAATATATGAGGAATTTTAACTTAGGCAAGC
>MFES01000030.1:17058-20414 GCA_001779955.1 Candidatus Doudnabacteria bacterium RIFCSPHIGHO2_02_FULL_46_11
CTTAATTCCTATATTGCCGGTATTGCCAACGACGGTTCGATTATGAAGCCGGTCATAACCGAGAAGGAAGAAAAAGGGGAAATATCGAACAGCGGTGTAAGTTTAGATAATTTAAAAATTGTGCAACGGGGCATGCGCGAGGTAATACTTTCCGGGACCAGCAAAACTTTGCAGGATTTGCCCATATCCGTGGCCGGAAAGACAGGGACGGCCCAGTTTGATAACAGCGGCGATTTATCGCGCACCCACGCCTGGTACACGGCTTACGCTCCTTTTGAGGACCCGGAAATTGTCATAACCGTTTTAGTCGAGAATGGCGGAGAGGGTAGCAGCACCTCGGTGCCGGTGGTTAAGGAGGCGCTGAAATGGTGGAGTGAGAACAGGCGTAGTGATTAAACTTCAAGCCCCAACCCTCAAACCCCAATTCCGGAAAATTGAATATTGAAGTTTGGAGATTTGTTGAGGATTGAAGATTGAGAGTTGATGATTTCTTGAAGACTTGACAGTAGGGGGGTTTAACTCTAAGATAGTTTCAGCAAAGTTTTGACTTGAGTTTAACTATTTACGAATTTACCTACCGAAATTTTTATAGAAATATAAAAGCAAGGTTAGGCCTATCATTAAGCAACAAGCAAATTCAATAAATTTGGACCCGCTTGTTAAAAATTTAGGCAGGCAAGGATGACAAAAAAGCATTATTTAACTCCGGAGGGACTGGAAAAACTTAAAGAAGAGCTGCAGCATTTAATCACCGAGCGCCGTCAGGAAATAATTGAGCGCATTCAGGAGGCGGTCGCCCATGGTGACCTTTCTGAAAATGCCGATTATGCCCAGGCCAAAGAAGAACAGGCTTTCGTCGAAGGCCGCATTCAAGAGATTGAAGAAGTCGTCCGCAATGCCGAGATCATCCATCATGCCGAGGGCGACCATGTTACCATCGGCTCGACCGTGAAAATTTCGGCGGATAGCAAGGAATACAGTTATACTATTGTCGGTTCGAATGAAGCCAATCCGCGCGAAGGCAAGATAAGCAATGAGTCTTTGGTGGGCAAAGCCGTACTTGGCCACAAGAAGGGCGATAAAATAGAAGTTCAGACCCCGGCCGGCAAGAAAGCCTACGAAATAATTTCAGTCAAATAAAGGAGCCTTTGCTCCTTTTCTTTTTTTATGACAATAAATAAACTTGGCCATTGCTGCATGCTTATCAAGGAAGGGGGTCTGACTATCCTTACCGATCCGGGCGCGGCGCCGTACGTTGAGGCGAAACTCCCTACGAGCAACATAGACGCAGTCTTAATAACGCATGAACATCCTGACCATTTTCATATTGAGTCCGTAAAGAATATTTTGCGTAACAATCCCGCGGCAAAAATATACACAAATAGTTCGGTGGGCAAATTACTGCAGGCTGAAGGGTTGAGTTTTGAATTGCTTGAAGACGGGCAGAGCACGGCAATCAAAAGCATAATAATTGAAGGCCATGGCAAGGATCACTCCCCAATTTATGAAGAGTACGTTTAGTTGCAAATACGGGCTATTTTATCGCCAATAAGCTATTTTACCCGGGAGACGCTTTTCATAATCCGGGCAAGCTGGTTGAAATTTTGGCACTGCCTGTCATTGCCCCATGGCTAAAAACAGCGGAAGCGATTAATTATGCAAAAGCCATAAAACCTAAAAAGGCCTTTCCGGTTCATGATTCGTTTTTAAAATTTCCCGGCGTATTTCATAAATTGCCTGATAATTTTTTGTCAGCGGCCGGAATTGACTTCTTTGTCCCTGTACTTGGTGAAGAATTTGAAGTTTAGTTGACTATTAAGACAAACAAAGGCGCTTAAGAGCGCCTTTTATGATATAATCACAGTGTAGAGTTTCAATCATCTATCAACCAATAATGGGGGATAGGATTTGTAAAATATAGCTTTATGGCTTCCAGACAGCAAAGTTTAAGGGAGGACAGAATCAAAAAATTAGAGGAATTAAAATCCCTCGGCCTTGAACCTTTTCCCATAAAGACCTCAAACGATAGGCAGTCGATCGCCGAGACGCTTTTTGCATTCGGGACCGGCAATTTTGAGCCGGACACGGTTTTGCCGAAGACGGCAACGATCGCCGGCCGAATACGGTCAATAAGGCTTCACGGTAAAATTTCTTTTGTCGACGTCGAAGACGAATCGGGCAGGATCCAGATTTTAATACGCGCCGACGACGTTGGCGAGAAAGCCTTTCAGCTCTTCGCGGACACCGTCGATGAAGGTGATTTTATTGAGGCTCAAGGAAGTTTGACCGTTACCAAGACCGCGGAAAAATCAATTGCCGCTAAATCGTGGCGAATGCTGACTAAAGCCATAAGACCCGTTCCGTCCGAGCACTACGGTTTGAAAGACGTAGAGCAAAGGTTGCGCCGGCGCTATTTAGACTTGATTGCAAATCCGGAAGTACGCGAGATGTTCAAGACGAAAAGTTTGTTTTGGCAAAACATCCGTAATTTTCTTTTGACCCGCGGTTTTTTGGAAGTCGAAACCCCGGTATTGGAAAATACGCCGGGTGGGGCCGAAGCCGAGCCTTTTATCACTCACCATAACGCCTTGGATCGTGATTTTTTCCTGCGCATTTCGCTGGAGCTCCCTCTCAAAAGACTTTTGGTCGGCGGTTATGAAAGAGTTTTTGAAATCGGTAGGATATTCAGGAATGAGGGAATTGACGCCGAACACCTGCAGGATTACACGCAAATGGAATTCTATTGGGCTTATGCCGACTATCAAGATTTGATGAAATTTTTGCGGGATATGTACCAAGATGTTATTCAGGCAACTTTTGGTAGGCTTAAAACTACCTATCAGGGCGCGGAAATAGACTGGTCGGGTGAGTGGCCGGTTGTGGATTTTTATGATTTATTTGAAAAATACGTCGGTGTAACGCCTGATTTAAGCGACGGCGAATTGCGCAAGGTTGCCGAGAAAAATGGAGTGGGTGTTTCACAAGTGCATGGCAAAGGAAAAGTTTTAGACGCGATTTATAAAAAGAAAATCAGGCCCCACTTGCTTCAGCCGCAGTTTTTAATCCGTCCACCCGTTGAGATGGAGCCACTCGCCAAGCGCGACCCGGAATTTCCGGGCAGGGCCCAAAGACTGCAGATTATGGCCGGAGGCACTGAACTCGGCAAAGGTTTTTCCGAGCTGAATGATCCTCTGGATCAGCGCGCGCGTTTTGAGGAGCAAATGAAGCTGCGCGAGCTGGGCGACCGCGAAGCGCAGATGCTGGACGAGGATTATATTGAGGCCCTGGAGTATGGCATGCCGCCGGCGGCCGGTTTTGGCCTGTCGGAAAGGCTTTTTGCCGTCTTAATGGACAAG
>MFES01000030.1:20423-32146 GCA_001779955.1 Candidatus Doudnabacteria bacterium RIFCSPHIGHO2_02_FULL_46_11
GAAGTAGTTTTGTTTCCGCAAATGAAGGAGAAATAGGGAGGGTTCTGACCAGCGCTTTTCGAACAAACATGCTCAATTTTCCCGGCGGAAAATTGGCATTCGCTCTTGACTGGTTTTTCACGCGGACTCGGAACCGGCAAACCAGCCTCCGAGAAGTTTTTCTCAAAGACTTGTCATCACCCTAAAAAGAGAAGCTAAAAATATGTTGGACATAAAATTAATCAGGGAAAATCCGGATAAAGTTAAAAAGGGCATTGCCGCCAAGGGCGCGCCCGCGGATCTGGTTGGCCAGGTATTAAAAGTGGATACCGAGCGCCGCAAATTGCAGACAGAATTGGATGTGATTAAGGCGGAAAAGAACAAGCTCGGAAAGGAAATCGGCAAGTTATCTCCGGAGGAACGCGATGCCAGAATCGCCGGACTCCGCGCGCAGGATGTAAAAGCCGATGCGCTTGAGGAAAATTTTAAAAAAGCAAGCGAAGAATTAACAAAAATTTTAAGCAGAATTCCTAATTTGCCAGATGATGGCGTTCCGTCGGGCCGCGATGAAACGGAAAATGTCGTAGCTAAAACCGTAGGCCAGCCGACCAAGTTTAAATTTGATCATACCGATTATTTGACTCTGGCTCATGAAATGGATCTGGTGGATACTGAAGCCGCGGCCAAAGTATCGGGCAGCCGCTTCGGTTATTTAAAGGGTGCTGCCGCCTGTCTGCAATTCGCCTTGGGCCAGCATGTTTTAAATACTTTAACCAATCCAAAAATAATTGAAAAAATAGCCAAATCTGTTGATAACAGCTTGACCCGAGTTCCGTTTGTGCCGGTAGTGCCTCCGGTTATGATTCGTGAGGACGCTTATTGGAAAACTGCCAGAATTGATTTAGAAGACAAAGAAGAGCGCTATTATATACCAAAGGATGAACTATACCTTATCGGCAGCGCCGAACATACCCTTGCCCCGATGCATATGGATGAGATCTTAAACGAGAACGAACTGCCCAAGCGTTACCTAGGTTTTTCCACGGCCTTTCGCCGCGAGGCCGGAACTTATGGCAAGGACACCAAAGGAATTATAAGGGTGCATCAGTTCGACAAATGGGAAATGGAGGTATTTGCCGACCCAAAGAATTCGCGGACTGAATACGAGTTCATTATTGCCGTTCAGGAATATCTCGTTTCGTCTTTAGGGCTTCCTTACCGGGTGATGCTCAAATGTACCGGCGATATAGGCGGCCCGAACGCGCGCGGCGTGGACATTGATGTCTGGCTTCCCGGTGAAAACAATTATCGCGAAACCCACACTGCCGATTTTATGACCGACTATCAAACCCGCCGTTTAAATACCAGGCTGCGCCGGCCAAACGGCGATTTGGAATTTGTCCATACCATTGATGCCACCGCTTTTGCTATCGGGCGCATGATTGTGGCAATAATAGAAAATTACCAGCAGGCCGACGGGAGCATAAAAGTGCCGAAAGTTTTACAGAAGTACCTTCCATTCAAAGAGATAAAAGGGCCGTTTGGGATGGGGAATAATTAAACTCCAAACTTCAATCTTCAAACCCCAATAACACCTCCCGTCGAAGACTAGGTTTCGACGGGCAATCAACCTCCAATTCCGGAATTGATATTTGAAGTTTGATGATTGTTTGAGGTTTGTGGATTGAGGGTTGATGATTATAAGTATGACCTTGCGATTTAACGGACGGGGAAGGGCTACTGGCCTAAAAAATAAGGTTAATCCGTCATTACGCTTCCGCCGGCAAAATTTTCAAGCCAAAATAGAAACGCAAAAAATGAAAAATTCTGCCAAGAGGTACCACAGCGGCGGGTCTTTCGGCATTTTTACGCCTGTTGGTTTGGCCGCGGCCTTGGGCGGCCTTATTTTGGTTGTCGTTTGCTCATGGTTTTTTGTTTTCAGCGCCAAATTTTTGGTAAATCAGGCGGCGATTGAAGGCGGCACTACTTTGACGGCCGAACAAATTGATAAAATTTTCTATAATTTGCAGGATAAGCGCATATTCTTCATCATTCCGGGAAATCATTATCTTTTCCTTGATGCAAAGGATATATCGGCTGAAGCTCAAAAGTTGTATCCCCATATCGAAGCGGCAACCAATTTTCAAAAAGATTTTCCCAATAAGGTGGTGTTTGGCTTGGCTGAAAAAAAGTATGCTTTTGTTTTAATCGGCAATGACGGACGGCATTATTTAGTGGATGCCGGCGGGATAGTTTTAGGAGCCTTGCGGACGGCTGCGCCGGAGGGCCTGATTTATCTTAAAACAGCCGAGCCCAGCGGCAGTTTGCTGCCCGGGGCAAAAGTTTTGAACGAAGCTTTCTTGGGGTTTGCCGAAAAAATTAAGGAGCTTTGGCCCGCGGCTTGGCAATTTAAGCCGGTGAGCATGGAAATTTATTCAGAAAAAGAAGCAGGGGAACATCGAATTTTTACAAGCGAGGGCTGGTTCATAAAAACTGAACGCGGAGATAATCCGGAGAATTTGATACAAAATTTGAGCTTGATTTTGCAGGATGAAATAAAAACCGATGAGGTCAGGCAGAACCTGGCTTATATAGATTTACGTTTGTCGAATCGGGCGTTTTATTGTAGTAAGGGGCAGGCCTGTTCGAGATAATTTTTTTTAAAAAACCGCGGAATTAATGGTTTTTCCCAAAAGCAACAGGGCGACTCCATATGGAGTCGCCCTGTTGCTTTCTTCTATTCCTAAATTCTTAAGAATTTAGGAATAGTTCCGTTTTCTAATTATTGTTAACAACACTATTTAATTAAGTATTTTGTCACAAATATCTCTCCGCGGTGATTAAAGACATCCGGGAATTTTTGTTCGTCCATTTCCTGCCAGTTACTCGGCACTTCGGGCTTATTGCCGCCAAAGCCCGTGGTCCAAAGGAGCATCACAGTTTCACCCTTTTTAGCGAATGCCGAGAGGTTACCGACGAAATCGTGGTCTTCAAGAAGAGCGGTTCCGGAAAAATGCGGCAATTGGTTAACATGTGTGATGCCTTGCAAGTATAAAATAGGTTCAGGCGTAATTTTCATTTCACAGGCCAGTGAGGCTCCGCGGATTTGATCAAAGTACAGTTCATAATAATATTGATAGCTGAAATAGATAAAAGTTGACGAGACGATGACTTTTTCCGGGGCGGAAGCGACATTCTGCGGGCAGCGGATAGGATAGTGGTCAAAAATATATTGTGAAGCGGCGGTCATACCGGGGCGGTTTTTGGCATCAATGGTTTTTAAGCCGTCAGCATAAGAAATTACGCTGCCAACCAGCATGGCGACAAGCAAACCCAGGCCGATCTTTTTGTATCTAATCGAAAGCAGGCTGGCCGCCAAGATTGTGGTGATGAACATGGCCGCAAAAATAAAGTAGCGGTCAAGAAAAAGGGCGGTCTTGAGTGAAACAAGGATAGCTAAAACAAACGGAATAATGGCCATCATTCCGATAAATAGATAATTCATACCGCGGTATTTGTAGAAGTAGATCAAAAGCAGAGCGAGGAAAATTATCGCAGTGATAATCAACACATTTTGCGGCGCCCACTGAAAACCACCAAGTAATATTTTCCAAATTGTCAGCGGTACGCTCCAAATATCCATTTTAGGTATCCAGTAGCTTTCTTGAACCTGGCTGAACTGCTTCCAAAAGGTCGGAAGCCACGGAATATATAAAACAGCGGCCAAAACGTAGGCGCCAAGCCAGCGCCAGGCGTGTCCGGCTTGCCGCAAACGCAGGCGTAAAAAGTCTTTCCCGTAATTTTTAACCCACCAGACCAGGACAAACAACCCTTGGGCGGCAATGGAGAAAAACATGAAATAATGGTTCAGGGCTGAAGCAGTTGTTAAAAGCGCATAGGGAAGCCACCACTTCCATTTGTTAGTTTCCAAGGCTTTAAGCAGTACCCAAGTACTGGCAACTACCAAAAAGGTACCAAGTGTATACATTCGGGCCTCTAATGAGTATTGAATGTGGAAGGGGTTCACGGCAAGCAAAGCGGCCGCGGCAAGCGAAAGCCTTTGGCTTTGGGTAATTTTTTTTATCAAAACATAAAGCATAAAAACCGTGGCCACGCCGAACAAAACCGAGAAGCCGCGAAGGCTGGCCAGCGAGTGGCCAAAAATATTTGCCCAAACATCGAGCAACCAGTAGTAAAAAGGCGGGTGCACGTCCAAGGCGATGCGGCGCATCATTTCGTCAAAAGGCATGCGGATAAGCAGGGCCGAGAAAGCCTCGTCGTGCCAGAGGGCGAGGGTGGTGAAATTCCAAACGCGCATCAAAAGCGCGACTAAAAGAATTATGGGCAGAGCGAGTTTTTTAAGCATAAGAAGTTGATTTCTCAATTCCCAATTTCTGATTTCTAAACCCCACTACGCCCCTCCGGAGCAACGCTCGGGCAAGCAATATCAGATTGCGGCGCACTTTGAAGCTTTAGCGGAGAAGTGTTTGAAAATTGAAAATTTTAAATTGTAAAATTGTCCTAGGGCTGTTCGTAAACTTTCATGATTACTTCATTAAACCGGTTATATTCTTTTTTCACGAGCCGGGCCGCCGGATAATATCGCTCGAAGGCTTGCGTGTCATGAATGGTGGATTGGCTGAAAATTACCTGGTCGCCGGGTTTTAGGCTTAGGCCAAAATCGGGCCGGTCCTCGATTTTTACTTCAGCCGGCCCGCGCCATAACGAACTCGGATCGACAATTTGGTAGGGCTGATTGGTTTCCGTTGTCATATACCTGGGAGTTTGTTCGGAGAATAGGTCAATTACCAGATAGGTTTGCTCTTTGTTATTGCGTTCGTTCAGATATTTGCTTACGGTTGTCAGGTCGGCGCGGAAGGCATAATCGTAATCCGGCGAATTGGCGGCTATGCCGAAATAGGCATACATTCCGTAAAACATTTCGGCCACGAGAAGAATGCCGAGGGCGGTGTTGACCATGAATTTTCCCCCAAATCTCGAGTAATTTCGCTCGTGAGGCGGCCGGCTGACAATTTCGTTTATGAACAAAGCCGGAATAATAAAGACGGCCGGAATTATGCCTATAAGGCGCAAGCCGTGGGGGATGCCCTCGGCGGTAAGAATTTCCGGCGCGGTCATAAAGAGAAACCACAAAGCTATCACGAAAAATGGCAGACGCTTGAGATTTATAGCCGTATCCGATTCATTTTTAGCTTTTTTAAGCCCATAAATCACGAAAAGTGCGGCTTGAGTCAGAACCAAAATTAGGCCAAGCAAGAAGAACGGCGAAATCAAGAAAGACAAAAAGGGAAATCCGGAGACGTTGTGCCGCCAGTTGAGGGCACCTTCGGTGAAAAAGGCCATGATAGTTTTTCCGACAACTTCGAGGAAAGTGCCTATGACATCGCCGTTATTCAACGAGTCGGAAAAAATCGATACCTGGCCCGAGCGGCCGACTATGAATTCGGGGTGTTTGATGAAATAGAGAGCGAGCGGAAGTATGGTAAGAATTGACGAAGCGACGCCGGCTAAAAAACCTCTCCAGTATTTTTTGACAATCTGCCATTTTTGAGTGCGCCTGAAGTCAATTATGATGAGCCCCACAAAAGTAATAAATAAGACCGGCACCATCATTCTGTAGGAAATGTAGGTGTAAAAGCCTAAAGCGAATGACGAGCCGGCGAGTATTGCCGACAAGTAATAATCGGCGCGTGATTTGGCCTGGGCCACGCGCGTGGCAAAGTAGAAAAATAAAAGCGCAAAAAGCGGAGTAAGGTTTGCCCGAAAGGCCGTGCGCGACATGGTTACATACCAACTGCTGACTGCGGCCAAGAATGCCGCCACAAAACCGGCTAAGCTGCCGAACCATCGGCGGACAAGGAGAAAAGTGAAAAGTACGACCAGCAAGCTGACCGTGGCCGAGACCAAATGGTGGGCCAGGGGCGTTCGGCCGAAAAGCATCACCGCCGGCGCTATCATATAAAAAAACAAGGCCTCGCGTCCGTTGCCTCTTTCATAGAACGGCTGGCGGTCGCCGTTTAAAATTGAATTTATATCTAAACCATTGGCCGCTTCGTCCGGAAAAAGTCCGCCCGGCAGGTTTTCTATTTGCGTATAGCGAAAGACCGCAGCCGTGGCCAGTAAAACAATGAAAAGGGAGTATTTTTTACCATAATGCCACCAAAAAATCACGGCCTCATTTATGTTTTTCATTTTGGTTTTTAAATGCTAAAATAAATCGAAATGGGCATTTTAAAGCTTAAATATGAGCAATTGGCTGGAAAATTATTTCCCCGGTTGAAATCGAGTCCGACTTGGTTTCAGGATAGTTTTATTTTCTGGGGCTCGGTTTCGAGTTTCTTACTCATTATAATACTGATTTTAATCATTTTATTCAAGTTGCGGCCAAGTTCGGAGTTGGTGGCAGTGCATTATAATGTTCTAATCGGCGTTGATTTGGTGCAGAGGGGCTGGTATTTTTATGTTTTGCCACTAATTGCCGTACTCGTACTATCTTATAATATTTTCCTTGCTCGTAAGTTTCACGGTTTTGAATCGTTTGCTTCGTACCTTTTGATAACGGCCAGCATACTTGCTTCGGGAATTTTGCTTGCCGCCGCCGCCGCTCTGATGTACCTGCCTTAAAAGCGGGCGCTTGAATTTATAGCCGCCGCTTTTTTAGAAGCGCGAGGGCAGGGATTAATTATAGAATTAAATTTAGACTTCGTTCAGGATGGAAGAAAATTTGTTGCAAACAATCAGGGATCCGCATCGTAGGCGGACTAAACTTGAGCGCATACTTGAGGCCGTGCCGGCCTCTTTGGTTTGGTTTACATTTTTTGCGGCTATTTATTTCTCTTTTACGCATCCGGCCTGGGCCGCGGTTTATATTATTATTTTCGACACCTATTGGGTGCTCAAGGCCATTAACACCACTCTGCACCTCTTGTCTTCCTATAATCATTATGGGCATGACCTCAAAATAAACTGGTTTGAGGTTTTGCCTCAACTTGGTAATAAAGAAAAATATTTGAATGATTTAAGGGCGGAACTGAAAACTGCGCCTTTCCGGTATCGCGAAATAATAAAAAATGAAATTGAGCGCATCGGCAAAGCCAACCTTTCTTTAAATTATGAAGACATTTATCATGTGATTTTATTTCCGTTCGTTAATGAAAGTGTAGAGCTTTTACGCGCAAGCCTAAACGGAATTCTAAACAGCAATTATCGAAAGGACCGCGTGGTCATTCTGCTGGCGGCCGAGGAAAGGGCGGGCGAGGCCGCGCAAACTACGGCTAAATGTTTGCAAAATGAATTTACTCGTTATTTCAAAGCCTTTTTAGTAAGCACTCACCCGGACGGTTTGCCGGGCGAGATAAGAGGCAAGAGCGCCAATGCCAGTTACGCGGCCGAGCAGGCGCTCAAACCCTATCTCTTGCAGGAGGGCATTGCTTTTGAAAATGTGATCATCAGCAATTTGGATTCTGACACCAATATCCACGGCGATTACCTGGCGCGCGTAAGTTATGAGTGGCTGCTCGCAAAAAACCCTCATCGCCGAAGCTATCAGCCGATTACCCTTTACAATAACAACATGTGGGATTCGCCGGCGCTGGTGCGGGTGATTGCCGTCGCCAACTCTTTTTGGCAATTTATGGAATCGTCAAGGCCGGACCGCCTGCGCACTTTTTCAAGCCACAGTATGAGCTTTAAAACGCTGGTTGAGGTGGGTTATTGGAAAAAAGATGTAGTCAATGAAGATTCATGTATTTTTTGGCAATGCTATTTTTACTTCGACGGCAAGTACTATACCCAGCCGATATTCATTCCGGTTTCCATGGACACTTGCTTGGCCGACACCTACAAGCAGACTCTGATCAACCAATACAAACAGAAGCGGCGCTGGGCCTATAACGTCGAATATTTTCCGTGGCTCGCTAAAAATTTGCTCGGCAACAGAAAAATCGGGCTTTGGCACAGGCTTTATAAATTCTGGCAGTATATTGAAGGCAACTACAATTGGGCCACGGCCAGCATCGTTATTGCCTCTATGGGTTTTTTGCCCTCATTTTTAGGCAATAATTTTGTCGGTACGGTGTTTGGCTATAACCTGCCCTATGCAACCAAACTGATGATGAATATCGCCTTGATATTCCTGATTTTTTCGGTTTATATAAACATGGTGCTCCTGCCGCCGCGGCCAAAGCGTTATAAATGGACCCGTACGGCGGCGATGTATGCCCAGTGGGCCTTGGTGCCGCTGATTTCCATTATCTGGGGTTCAATTCCTGCCATAGAGGCCCAGACGCGCGTCGCTTTGGGCAAGTATATGGAATTTTGGGTTACACCCAAGGCGCGGCATCAGGAAAACCTCAAAGTTCAACATTCAAACCTCAATCAAACCTCAAGTATGAAGTCCTGAGTTCAAATTGAGGTTAGAGATTGGGGCTTGAGGATTATTTTTTATGTTTTTATTCGTAAAAATATTCGTTATTGCGTTTTTGGCCGCCGTGGTTTTTACTAATTTCGCGAAAAAAATCGCCTGGCGGCACAAAGTTTTAGATTTGCCCGGTACCGACCCGGCGCGCAAGGTGCACCGTGACCCCAAGCCCCTGCTTGGCGGGCTTGGGGTCATTTTGGCCTTTGATTTAGTCAGTTTGTTTTTGTATCAGACCGAGCCCATACTGCGCCAAAACATTCCCTTTAATAGCATGCTGGCCATTTGGCTGGGAAGCATTGTTTTGGCTGTAGGCGGGATATTAGATGACGCAAAAAATTTAAAACCATATCAGCAAATTATTTTTCCGCTGATTGCCGTTTTACTCGTTGTTTTTTCAGGCATGGAAGTGCCGCATATTTCCAACCCCTTTGGCGGTAAAATTTCCCTGGCGGGATTTGAAGTTGCCGGAATTTCAGTTATCGGCGCGGCCTTTATTTTTGCATGGCTCCTCGGCATGATTTATACCAGCAAATTTTTAGACGGGCTCGACGGGCTCGACGGCAGTATAAGTTTCGTAGCTGCGTTGTCGCTTTTTGCCCTTTCTTTTACGCCGCAGGTGATGCAGCCCTATACTGCCATTTTGGCCATTGCTTTGGCCGGAGCCGTTTTTGGCTTTTTAATTTTCAATTGGTACCCTTCAAGAATATTTCTCGGCGAATCGGGCAGCACGTTTTTAGGATTTATTTTAGGCATACTGGCCATAATTTCCGGCGGAAAAGTCGCCACGGCTTTTTTAGTCATGGGCGTTCCCATACTTGATGTGGCCTGGGTCATACTGCGCCGGATTTTTAGCGGCCAGTCGCCGTTTAAGGCTGACCGCCTGCATTTGCATTTTCGGCTTTTGGATTTGGGCTTATCGCATAAGCAAACCGTGGGGATATTTGTATTGTTTTCCGCCGTTTTCGGCGGTACGGCCGTTCTTCTTCAGTCATTCGGCAAGTTTTTGTCTGTTTTAATTCTTTTGGTTGTCATGCTTTGCTTTGGCCTTTTTGTGGTTTATTTAAGCCGCCGTAGGCAAATAAAAGCAGGCTTGACTGGCCGCTGATTTTTGCATAAAATACTTTAGTCTCTAATCTACTTACTATTTACTATTTACTACTAACTACTTACTAATTTATGTTTGCAATTATAGAAATAGGCGGAAAGCAGTATACTGTTTCTCCTGATGCCTCGGTAAAAATTGAAAAGTTGGCTAGCGATAAAGGAGAAAGCGTAATTTTTGATAAAGTTTTGCTCATTGCCGATGCAGATAATATTACGGTCGGTAAACCGTACATTATAGGCGCTAAAGTTACGGGTAAGATTTCCGAGCAGGGGAAAGACAAAAAAATTCGAGTTTTCAAGTATAAGGCTAAATCAAAGTACCGCCGCACCAGTGGCCACCGCCAGCTTTATACGGCGGTAAATATTGCCGAAATAGCCGCTAAATAAATTTCTTAAAACACCTTAAGCAGAGAGGTGTTTTTTTATTATCACAAACTCCTCCGGTCGGAGGGGTTTGTGATTTGATATTTAGAGGTGACTTTATAGACGGCGATTATTTAACGTAAAATTATTTGACTAAAACTATAGTTTTAAGCTACTATCATGAGTCGGTTAATACCGACGTCTTTTTGGCCGGCTGGCCAAAAAGACTTACCGTCACAGTGGAGGCAGTATGCAGAAACATTTCAGACGCATGGGAGTACTCGTGGCCCTGATCCTCGCGGTCGTTGTGGTCGCCTGTGACAGCGACCCCACGGGACCGGACAGCAACAATCCTGTCGCCGTCCAGGTCGTCAGAAGCGCCGGCGCAGGTGCCGACGAGTACGTCAACTGCACCAATTTCCAGCACGACTATTACGAGCAGGAACTGCTGGACATCTGGTGTCCCGGCACGGATGCCGGCAAGGCAGAACTCCTGCGCCTGATCGACATTCACGAGGAAGCGGGTTGGGATTGCGGCTCGCCCCATCTGCTGGAAGGCGGATCCCAGGGTACGCCCCCGCCGCAATGGCACGTGAAGTGCAGTCGCGACGCGAACGCACCGGTCGCGTTGGCGCCACACTCGGGTCGCCGTACCGTACTCGCCAGTTCAGCCGAGGTTGCGCTGCGCCATGGGCTTGACCCTCGAGCCCGCATGGTGTAAGATACAAATCCATGCGACTGCTGGGGGAGCACGCTTTAGCGCGAGGTCGGTGGAGTCAGGCCGACATAGCGCCGTACGTAGGCGTCGCTCCTCACAGCAGTTGTAGTATCGGCTGGGCGGACAGTGTCTTTTGGCAGGCTTCACCTTTCCGGTGGCTTCGTCAAAAAATCTGTTCCGCGTAGCCGTTGGCCCTGACCTGAAAAAGGTTTCTCGAGTCGCGTACCAACCAACTCCGGGGAGAGCGCGATAAGGGGTTGGGGGTGTAATTCCCCCCAGGGTCATTGCGGGAGTAGCTCAGTTGGTAGAGCGGCTGATTTGTAATCAGCAGGTCGCCGGTTCGAGTCCGGTCTCCCGCTTAAGGCCTCCCCAGGCCCAAATACAGGAGGAAGTTGAAGAGGCAGCGAGCGCTGCCGCTGGTCATACGACCGGTGCACGGTATTCGTCCAAATAAGTCTCCGCTTTGAGCGGATGACCAGGTTGGCAGGATCCATGCTACCCACTCGTATCGCCAGGACGCCGGGACCATGTGGGCCCGGCGTCTTCTGTTTTTATTGGACGCTGAGCATCCGGCTTAGCTTTATTTAAAAGTTTCGTTTGCGAGTGTTCAGCTATGCTGACACGAGCGAACCTTACCGAAAGGGAGGGAAGGAGTACGCGAAGCGGACGACGTGGGAAGGGAAAACGTAGGCCGATAGGCCGTAAGGTTTTCCCTCACAATTATTTTCCGTATTCCCGCCGTCCTTCCAGAGCTGAAGTGAGTGTTACTTCGTCGGCATACTCAAGTTCGCCGCCGACGGGCAGTCCGCGCGCAATGCGCGTTACGCGGGTCGGCAGACCGCGCAATGATTTGGCAATATACATGGCCGTGGTTTCACCGCCAAGGTCAGCGTTCGTCGCTAAAATTACTTCTTTTATATTTCTGCCTTTGACTTTTTGCAAAAGTTCCGAAACTTTTAAGTCTTCGGGTCCCACGCCTTCAATCGGGGCTATTGTTCCGCCAAGCACATGATAGACTCCGTTAAAATCTCCCGTGGATTCGAGGGCGCTAACGTCAAGCGGGCGCTCAACCACGGCAATGATCGATTTATCACGCCCGCGGTTTGAACAAATGTCGCA
>MFES01000030.1:32185-40575 GCA_001779955.1 Candidatus Doudnabacteria bacterium RIFCSPHIGHO2_02_FULL_46_11
GGAAAAAGAAAGCCGGCTCGCGGTTTTCGGGCCGATTCCAGGGAGCTTAATGAATTGTTCGATAAGTTGTTGCAGGGCCTTAGGTAGTATCGCCATTGTTTAAAAAGGAGTGAGCGTTTCGGCGGCCGGCGGAGGTTCCTGTCGGGAGGCGTTTTTATCCAAGTTATGAAAGCTTGCCCTTTCGGCGTTGAAGAAAAGCTCAATATCGCCGGTGGGGCCGTTTCGATGTTTTTTGATTAAGATTTGGGCGATGTTCGGTTTTCTTGATTCAGCGCCGCGGTAATAATCTTCGCGATAAATGAACATAACCACGTCCGCATCCTGTTCGAGCGAGCCCGATTCCCGCAAATCGGAAAGCATGGGAATAGACGGATTTCTTTGTTCAGGTGCGCGCGATAACTGGGAAAGGGCGAGCACCGGCACGTTTAGCTCTCGGGCAAGCGATTTTAGGCTGCGAGAAATTTCTGAAACCTCCTGGACGCGGTTGTCTGTACCGGTCATGCCCTGCATGAGCTGCAGGTAATCGACGATAATCAGGCCCAAGTCCTGATCGGCCTGAAGTCTGCGGGCCTTGGTTCTTATTTCCATAATGTTGGCCGAGGCGCTGTCATCTATGAAAATCGGCACTTCAGCCAGGCGGCCCATAGCGTGCTGAATTTTAGTAAAGTCATTGTCCGGGCCGTGCTCCGACAATTGCCCGGTGCGCATTTTCCAAAGGTCAATGTCGGCTTCAGAAGCAAGCAGTCTGTCCACCAACTGGTCGCGGCTCATTTCCAGAGAGAAAATGCCCACGCCCACGCCGGAATGGGAGGCGTGTCTGACGATATCCAGAGCCAAACTTGTTTTGCCCATTGAAGGGCGGGAGGCGAGAATGATAAGGTCCGAGCGCTGGAGACCGCCTAATAATTTATCCAAATCTATAAAACCGGTGGTAATGCCGCGCAACTTGCCTTTTTCGCGGTGCAGTTCGTCAATGCGCTCAAAGGTTTCCTGCAGAGCGCTCGCCAGCGTAATAAAGTTCTGCCTAAGATGTTTTTGCGTAATTGAGAAAAGTTTGTTTTCCGCAGAATCGAGAATTGTTTGAACATCGTCTTCTTCGTCATATGCGATGTTCGTTATTTCAGACGAGACTTTTATCAGCTGTCGCAGAGTACCCTTGCGCTTGACGATTTGGGCGTAATGCACAACATGGGCGGCGCTCGGCACGCTGTTGACCAATTGGGTGAGGTAAGTGGTGCCGCCTATATTTTTCATTTGGTCAATCTCACTTAGGCGGTTGCCCACGGTCAACACGTCTATGCTCGCCTTATCACGGTACAAATCGAGCATGACCCTAAAAATTACGGTATGCTTTTCGTAGTAAAAGTCTTCGGGACTGATAATGTCGGCGATCTTGATTATGGCGTCACGATCGAGCATTAAAGAACCCAAAACTGATTGTTCAGCTTCTACGTTTTGCGGGGGGACCTTGGGCGAGGCCATCGTGTAGTTTTGGGTTTGGTCCGGCATAGTCTATTAAGTGTAGTCGCTTGTTTTTAGCCCGTAAAATGGGGATAAGTGGATTATTAAATCAGCAGCTGATTGGCCTTTTTTTTAACTTCCAGTTAAGGATTAAAGCCTGCGCTTAACTATTTTTTCTCACCTTTGTGCCCTGGGGACCGTCTTCAACGCTAAAACCTTGCGCTTCCAAGTTCCGTCTTAACTCATCTGATTTTTTCCAGTCCCGGCTCTGCCTGGCAAAATCGCGCCGCTCGACCAGTTCGGCAATCTCGGGACTCAAAACCTCCGGTTTTAAGCCGGCCAGGTTCAGGCCGAGAACTTTATCCATTTCGTTTACGGTGGCGCGCTTGACGCCTGAAGCAATCTCCGGGCTTTTTATGAGTTTCCAAAGTACGGCTAGGGCCTCGGCCGTATTTAAATCATTTTCAAGATGAAGCCTAAACTCATTCAAATATTTTTCGTCAGGCTCGGCCGGTTCGTTAAGCTCGGAGACCAAGTTTCGCAAGTTGGCATGGGCGGCAGAAGCGGCCTTGAGCCCCTCCCAGGTAAAGTTTAACTTGTTGCGATAATGGGCGGTAAGCGTTAAATATCTAAAATCAAGGGGACTAAAGCTTTTTTCCTCAAGATCAGAAAGTCGAAAAAGATTACCCAAGGACTTACTCATTTTATGTCCGTCCACGAGCAAAAATTCGGCGTGTACCCAATAATTTGCCAGAGGAATTCCGTAAGCAGCCTCGGACTGGGCTATTTCATTGGGATGGTGAACCTTGGTATGGTCAATGGCACTGGTGTGCAAGTCAAACG
Source organism: Candidatus Doudnabacteria bacterium RIFCSPHIGHO2_02_FULL_46_11 (assembly GCA_001779955.1). Taxonomy (GTDB): domain Bacteria; phylum Patescibacteriota; class Doudnabacteria; order UBA920; family 2-02-FULL-46-11; genus 2-02-FULL-46-11. The sequence goes on from MFES01000030.1 coordinate 34,490, forward strand.
GCTGTCCCAGAAATTTTCGGCTCATGGCCGAGCACTCAATGTGCCAGCCAGGGAACCCTTCTCCCCAAGGCGAGCTCCAATGCATTGTGTGCTCCTTAAAGCGACCGACAGTTTTAAACCAAAGGGCAAAATCTGCAGGATTCTTTTTTTGCGGATCTGTAACTACTTCGTCCCGCGCGCCCTGTTTTTTATCCTTAAACTTTTGGCCAGTCAATTTTTCATAATCAGGAAATTTAGAAATATCAAAGTAAATTGCTTCATCCGTTTCGTAGGCCGCGCCTTTTTCCAAGAGTATTTTTACAATCTCAATCATTTCCGGAATCGTTTCGGTGGCCCTGGGCATGACTTCCGGCATTTCGATGTTTAAGGCCTCGATATCGGCAAGAAAAAACTTTGTGTAGTATCTAGCAACCTCCCAGACAGTTTTACCTTCTCGTTTGGCGCCTTTTTCCAATTTATCCTCGCCGGCGTCTTCATCTGAAACTAAATGGCCTACGTCGGTAATGTTCATAATATGCTTTACCTTGTAGCCTAAGTATTTAAGCGCGCGCTTTAAGGTATCATTAAAAATATAGGTGCGAAGGTTGCCTATGTGCACGAAGTCATATACTGTCGGGCCGCAACTATAAAAACCTATTTTTCCTTTTTCTATAGGTTCGATTGTGACCAGCTTGCGTTTGTAAGTGTCGTAAAGATTTAAGGGCATAATTGAATTATATAATTAATTCTATAATTTAAACCATCTTTAATCAATTTTGGATTTTTTGGTGATGAATGTGGTATAATAAATTGAGTTTGAAGCTAACGGGAAATAAAAATGGGACCAAGCCCCGAATTGCACAAGCAAGAGCCAAATGAATCAGAAACCGAGGAGCTCGATGAACTTAATGATGAGCAGCGGATTAGTCATTTGGCAGAATCGGGCCTTCTAACGCCCGGTCAACAAGCCCGCTTTAGAATATTAAACGCGCAAGAACGCGAAACTTTACTCCGTCAGGCCGCGAGCAATAACGGCAAGCTGGAACAAATGTTGCTTAGCCCCGACCCAGTCCAGGTTTTATCGGGCCTAGAATCGGCCCGCGCTTATATGGGGTCTGCGGAAGGCCGGCGCGCTATGGATATGATGAGCGCGATTATAGCCAACAGGGAGACTTTGAGTTCCGGCCTACCCCTCGATAGGCTGACCGGATTGTTGAGAGCTTTGGACAATCAGGATCCGCCAAAATTAAGACGCTTGGTCAGCGAATTGTTAAGCCAATGAATTATTCCCTTTCGCAAATAGCCGCGGCCGTTTTAAGCGGCGCCAGCAATTCCGCGCCGCGGCCGACGCGGCTATCCGTTCCGGCAGCGCGGCTTTTTAAAAATTTGTTTCTGCTATCCGGCGCACCGGACGATTTAAGAAAGATTACGGTTTTACAGCTCGAGAAATTGAGAATCAACGATAAAAGCAATAAAGAAAAGGTCATGAAAGCCTTTGATATTTTGAATCAAAAAAAAATACTGGCCGATGAGGAGTTCAGGCAGCTGCGCCGGGCGGTAGGAAACGCAAATTATAACAAAACCATGGAATTGCTCAAGGATTTTTTCAATCGCCATGACGGCGACCAAAAAACTCGCATTTACCTGGCCGCGGCCATTTTAGGCACCCTCAAAGGCGCGGCCGTGCCGTATACTCGGAATTTTAAATATCTATGATTTCCGCCCAAATTGCGGCCGATGAATTGCTGCGTGACCTCAATCTGCAAAACATAAAATTCAAGGATAAACAGCGAATTGCCAAAAATATTCTTGATCACTTCCGGCAGGTTATAATTGTTGAATTTCTGCATAACCTTACTGAACGCGAGCTTGTACGTTTTAAGGAAGTGCTTGATGCTGACAACGCCGTAGAAAAAGTATCGGCCGTTGCCGCCCAGATGCCGGGGCTGGCTGATCAAATTGAGCGTCGCGTTAATCAGGAAATAAGCATTATTAAAGCGGTCATGAAACTTAAGCCAAAGAATTGATGGAAGGCCCTATCAAAAAAATAAACAGGCATCGATTCGAGGGCTCATCGCCCGTTTCCGCGGTTCATCAGGAAAGCCCAGAACTGCGGAGTCCGGACAGCCTTGTTTCGCCGCATCGCCGGGCGCTGCTTGAAGTCGCCCAAAGCGGCTATTTGCATCCTGATTATATTTTACCCCACCGCGAGGGCCAGGTTTTTTATACCAGCAACAAAAAAATCGATGATATAAAAACCATATTGGAGAGGAATGGTTTTAGGCCGACAATAAGGGCGATTGGCAAAGAGGCTTACGCAATTTATCTGCCGGATAAGTATGCCGCGGCCAAAGACCAGGTTCCCCCTGACGATAATTGGTTTTTATGGGAGAGTGAAGTTGAAAAATCGGAATTTTCCGAAGCCGCCGCGCCGGTCCGGGAAAAACAAAGCCAGCCTACTGCCCCTCAACCGGATGGCAAACCGGTATCGCCGCAAAAGCTTGAAATTTTGAAGCCACAAGCAATGGTTGTCGAACCGACACCTGAAACAAGAAACGCGATTGACAAAAAGGGCCTTATTTTAAGCCCAATCGGTTTGGTTGAGCAGGCTATTGGCCAATATGACGGCAATAAAATTGACGCGGCCGCTTTTGAGGCCTTAATCAAGCAGGCCCGTTTACAGCTGGACGAGAACTACACCGGCAAAAATAAACAACTTACTTAAATGTTTGAACCGACACAAACAGCATATGCCGACACTTTGAATTCGGGCGGCGCGGCCGGGTTCTGGCCTTATCTAGTATTCGGGCTGGCCTTGGTGATTGTAACAATTGTTTTAATGCGCCGCTTTACGGTTTTTCGCAGAAGCAAAATTTTCAAGTCGCTTGACCTGGTTTTTTTGGAAGTTCAGGTGCCGCGCGAGTCTTCGGAAGATAAATTCGGACAGGAAACAACCAAGCAGAACGAAAAAGAGCTTATCGGCATTGCCGAACAGCTTTATACCACGCTTTCGTTTCCCATTCCCGCCTGGTGGAAAAGATTTTGGTACGGACCGGAAGTTTTAACTTTTGAAATCGCGGCCTACAACAAGAAAATTCATTTTTACATTACCTGCGCCCGAAATGTTTTAAGCATTGTTGAGCGGCAGATTCATGCCCAATACCCCAAGGCCAGCGTTGAGGAAGTGGAGGGCTATCAGATGTTCAAACATGGGTATTACGTTTCGGCGGCCGAATTGGTTTTGCAAAAAAGTTACGTCTATCCCATTAAAACCTATGAAGAACAGAATTCGGACCCGCTCAACGCCATAACCAACACCATGAGCAAGCTTGTCGCCGATGAAAGCATGGCTCTGCAGATTTTGCTTGCGCCGGCTCAAGAAAAATGGGGCATGAAGCCGCGCCGCTATGCCCACGAGATTCAGCAGGGCAAAATACCTTCTGATGTGGTCATTGGCGCGGGCCTAAAAATGGCGCATGAGGCGCGCGATACTATGCTTGTGGGCGTGGATGGTTTAGTCGGACGGAACAGCCGGAACATGCCGGGCGGACAGCCAAAATCTGTTTCGCTCACGCCCATGCAGCAGGAAACCGTCAAAAAGTTTGAAGAAAAAGCCGGCAAAATTTTCTTTCACGCAAATATTCGCTTAATTGCCAGCTCCGATTCAAAACAAATGGCTGACAGCCATTTAAACAGCCTGCTTACGTCTTTTACCCAGTACAGCATGCCGCCCTTCAACGGTTTTCGCGTAAAAAGCAAAAATACAAAAAAACTGATAAAAGATTTTATCCTGCGCAGTTTCCGCAGGAAGAAAATGATTCTAAACACAGCCGAGCTGTCGTCTATCTGGCACCCGCCGACCAAGTTCACGGAAACTCCCAACATTTGCTGGCTGACAAGCCGCAAGGCCCCGGCGCCGGTCAATCTGCCGGAAACAGGCTTGCTTTTGGGCATTAATGATTATCGCGGCGTAGCCACGCCTATTTATATTTCCGAAGATGATCGCTTGCGCCATTTGTACGTTATTGGCCGAACCGGCGTGGGAAAAACGGAGATTATGAAAAACATGGCCGCCCAGGACATTAAAAACGGCAAAGGCGTTTGCGTGGTTGACCCGCACGGCGATTTTATAGAAGACATATTAAGCATTATCCCCAGGGAACGCGCCGAGGACGTAATTCTTTTTGACCCAAGCGACCTCGAGCGGCCGCTTGGCCTTAACATGCTAGACGTTAAGGACGAGCGTCATAAGGATTTTATCGTGCAGGAAATGCTGGCCATTTTTGAGAAACTTTTTCCGCCGGAGGTTATTGGCCCGATGTTCGAGCACAATATGAGAAACGTAATGCTCACGCTTGTCGCCGACCCCGCCGACCCGGGTACCCTGGTAGAAATTCCGCGCATGTTTACCGACCCGGTATTCCAAAAAAAGTTTGTCGAGCGGCTGAAAGACCCAACCGTTCTTTCTTTCTGGGAGCAGGAAATGGCCAAGACCTCCGATTTTCATAAATCAGAAATGCTCGGCTATTTGATAAGCAAGGTTGGGCGGTTCGTGGAAAATACAATGATGAGGAATATAATAGGGCAAAAGCGAAGCGCTTTGGACTTTCGCCAAATTATGGATACCGGAAAAATATTATTGGTCAATTTATCCAAGGGCAAGATCGGCGAACTCAATGCAAAATTATTAGGTCTTATAATAGTCAGCAAGATCCAGATGGCGGCAATGTCGCGGGCCGACATTCCCGAGGATCAGCGCAAGCATTTTTATCTTTATGTAGATGAATTTCAGAATTTCGTTACCGATTCGTTTGCGACGATTCTTTCTGAAGCGCGCAAATACCGGTTGGGGCTGACCATAGCGCACCAGTATATGGGCCAGCTTAGCGCCGAAAAGCCGGGCAGTTCGGTTAGCGATTCTAAGGTTCGCGAAGCGGTCTTCGGCAACGTCGGCAGTATGATTTGTTTCCGCATAGGCGTGGACGATGCCGAGGTAATGGCTAAAGAAATGTCTCCGGTATTTACGGAATTCGACGTGGTAAACATTGAGCGGTTCCACGCTTACCTCAAACTTATGATAAACAGCACCGTGAGCCGCCCTTTTAGCATGCGCACTTTGCCTTTTGAGAGAATTAATGACGCTCAAACCATTCAGGCCATAAAACAGTTGTCGCGCCTAAAATACGGCCACAGCCGGGCAGAGGTGGAACAAGACATATTAGAGCGGAGCCAATTGCAAAAAATATCGCTTGAACCCAAAGAAACGACAGAAAGGTTTGCTTAATTTAGATGGGTTACGCTATAATATATCTAGTTTTTATTAGTTCGAGTGCTTCTCCTCGACTGTTGACCCCCTCACGAAAGTACAAGAAAAGAAACGAATTTATTGTTTAATTTCGCTTTCCCTGGCCTTTCGCACCGGGTTGACAAAAACCTCAAAAGAAACTAAAATAAAGCGGCTTTTCAAAAAAAGTAAAAGTATTATTAAATCATAAAAACGGCTTTGGCCCGTGATTTTTGGTCAAAACGCAAAAACACATGAACCCCGTTATACTACCTCGATTGTTCTCCTATCAATCTTGGGTCTAGGAAAGCCATACGGGTTAAAGAAAGGAAAGATAAAAAGCTTCGTTAAGCTCGGGTCAAACAGAAAAGCCCAAGATTATCGAGGTAGATATACAGGGTGAACGACATTTCGAATATTGCCCGCATCCAGCAGCTGCTTGAAAGCATGGAAAAAGAGCTGGAAATGGCAAAACAGCTGCTGTCGCAGATGGTCGGAGAAGTGCCAGAAGCGGGAAGTTCAGACGAAAAAGAAACAATCGCCTCAAAAGCAAAATTTCTATCCGTATCTGAAGGCGGTAAAGTTATTGAGGGTGTTTTTGACGGGCAAAACATGGTTGGGCCTGACGGCAGGATTTATCCGGTTCCGTCAAACTACGCCTCAAAAAGCAAGCTCGTTGAAGGCGACGTTTTAAAACTGACCATTGCCCCGGACGGCAGCTTTATCTATAAACAAATCGGACCGGCTGACCGAAAAAGAATTTTGGGGGTTTTGGTTCAGGATGAAAAAGGCGATTACCGGGTCGTGGCCGAGGGTAAATCGT
>MFES01000030.1:40623-44654 GCA_001779955.1 Candidatus Doudnabacteria bacterium RIFCSPHIGHO2_02_FULL_46_11
ACCAGGTTACGCTTTTAGTGCCGACCGACCAGGAATCTTCCTGGGCGGCTGTTGAGAATGTTATCAAAAAAGGGCAGGGAGTGTCTTTGGAATCGCTCGGCCCGCAATACGTCCCCGATGAGCCGGCAGACGAAGAGCCGCGAGACGCGCGGCAAGTTCGAATACTGACAGGCGATGATGAAGACTTGCTTTCTTAAATTTCTAATTTCTAATTTCTAATTACTAACACATGCTGGAAAAATACGGACCTCTGCTCGCGCAGTTTTTAAAGTTCGGCGTAGTCGGCGTAATCAATACCGCCGTTGACCTAATTGTTCTTACCGTTCTTATTAAACTTTTTCCGTCCGGCCGTACAGGCAAGCGATATGCCTTTTTTAAGGCCATATCATTTGTCGTGGCCAACGTTAACAGTTATCTGCTGAACCGTAGCTGGACGTTTGCCCAGGAACGGGCCGACAAGAGCACCGGGGTTGAATTTTCGCAATATTTCGTGGTGAGCCTAATTGGCATGGTTATCAATGTTGGCGTCTCGACTTTTGTTAACAGCCATCTTAGGCCTAAAAATCCGCTCTTGGAAAAGTACTGGCCGCAGATTTCGGCCCTGTTCGGCACGGCCTTTGGTTTACTATGGAATTTCGTAGGCTATAAATTGGTAGTGTTTTAAACACTGGGAGGGAAAACCTTACGGCCTATAGGCCTACGTTTTCCCGATCCCACGTCGTCCGCTACGCGTACTCCTTCCCTTCCTTTCGGTAAGGGTTGCTCGTACCGGCACAGCCGGATACTCGCAAAAGTAATCATTTAAGCGAACAGGAAATGGTTCTCGCCGCCTGATTTCAAAAAACTCCTTTGGGAGTTTTTTTGTTCGCATCGAAAATGGTATAATTAAGGGGATGAAAAACCAAGTATTTTACCGCGCCTACAGACCGCAGAAGTTTGCCGATGTGGTGGGCCAGGAACACGTCATAAAAACCTTGCACAACCAGTTAAAAGCCGGGCAGGTGGCCCATGCCTATCTTTTCACCGGCTCGAGGGGAGTGGGCAAGACTTCCATTGCCAGGCTGCTTGCTCGCTCTGCCAATTGCCAAGGTATGACCGGCGGCGAGCCTGATAATTCCTGCGATATTTGCCGCGAGATGCTTGAAGGCCGTTCTTTGGATTTGATGGAAATTGACGCCGCTTCGCACACCGGCGTTGAAAATATCCGTGAAATAATCGAGCACCTTAACCTTCCGCCGACTAGAGCCAAGTTCCGAACTTACATTATTGACGAGGTTCATATGCTAAGCCGTGGCGCGTTTAACGCCCTCTTAAAAACCTTGGAGGAGCCGCCCGCCCACGCTTTGTTTATTTTGGCGACGACTGAAGCGCACAAAGTGCCGGCCACGATTATTTCCCGCACCCAGCGTTTTGATTTTAGAAAACTGACCGATGAGCAAATTGGCCGGCAATTGCAAAAAATTATTTTAAGCGAAGGTTTGGATATTGAAAAAGAAGTAGCATCAGCCATTTCAGAATCCGTGGACGGCAGTATGCGCGACGGCCTGGTGCTTTTGGAAAAGGCGGTGTATTTGTCTGATAAAAAAACGAGCGCCGAGGATATTCAGCGCCTGCTTGGCATTACGCCGGTTAAATTCAGAAGCGAACTTTTGGAACTGCTTCAGGCAGGGGATTTGCGAAAAATTTCCGATTTTTTCAAAAATTTGTCCGCCCAAGGCTACAGCCTTGAGCAATTTACCAAAGATTTTCTCGAATTTTTGCGGAATAAATTGTCAGAGGATATGGACATTCAGCTAAGTCTAATAAGTGAGCATTTTTTGCGGGCCTATCAGCAATTGCGCGTCAGTCCCATTCCCGAACTGCCGCTTTTGGTGGCTTCGGTTAAATACATTCAAAGCAAAGCTGGCGGCGATAAGTCGAATTCCGGTTCGGGCCAAAAGGCGGTTGAACCGTCTCTCGAGAAACTAACGGTCAAAGCCGCCCATGTTTTAAACGGCCATATTGAGATGTCTGACCTGCAAGAAAAATGGGGCGATGTTTTGGGCCGGGTGCGCGAATATAACCAAAGTCTGGTTACGGCCCTAAAACTTGCCAGGCCGACCGGTACGGTAAACGGCAGTTTAACAATTGCTTTTCCCTATAAGTTTCACGCCGATGCCGTCAACTCGGCTAAAAATCGCCTTGTCGTGGAGCGGGTTTTGGAAGAAATATTCGGCCGCCGAATTGCCGTTAATTGCGTGATGCAAAAAGACATATTAGCTGACAATTACCCTGGCGATTACAAGGGCAAGGATAATGGCAAGGGCAAGAATAATGACGGTGATAATGATTTGCTGAAGTCGGCCCTGGATATGCTCGGCGGGGAAGTCATAAATTAGCAGAACTTCCGCGCCACCTGCTTTTCAAAACCTTCATTTTTCGTTAAAATAGTAGGGCTCCTATGAGCCTTATTGCCGTATTCCGGGGTCGTCTAACGGCAGGACTCCAGGTTTTGGTCCTGGCTATCGGGGTTCGAATCCCTGCCCCGGAACCAATAAACTTCGCTTCGCTACGCTTATTTGTTAGGTCTAGGGGAGAGAAGTTTATAGAGAGTAGGATCAGGTAAGCGAAATGTAATGAAGTTTACCCCGGAACCAAATACGATGAACATCAGCGAAAGCCGGTGTTTTTTGCTTTCTGCCCAACTATCCGGCGTGAGAAGCGCAGGGCAGGCATAGATCCAAAAAATGTGAAAATATAAGAAAAAAGAGAGTTTTTCACGATTAGAGTTACAAAATCGTGAAAATGACTATACTTAAATCATATGGCGAAAACAGCCAGAACCTTTACCGCAAAAAATTACGCGCTGAAATAGCAATACGCCACCCGGGTGGCGTATTGGGCGAAAAAGTAACTCACAAATCTCCACCAATATGCTATAGTGCAGATACAACTGAATAAGTTTATCAAGAGTATGGCGAGAGTACTGGCTCTATGACCCATCGGCAACCCTCGGAAACGAGAAGGTGCTAAGTCCAGCCCCGACAGGGGAAAGATAATAGTCGTTACTCTTTCTTCGTGTTTGGGAAGGAGTTTTTATTTATTAAGAAGAAAATAATATGGAAATAAAAAAAGATGAAACATTGAGTGAGTGGTTCAAAGGGGCAAGGGCGCAAGGGTACTCTGTTCCGGTGGCAATGTGCCACGGTATCCAGATTGCAATGAAGGAGTTAAATATGAGCTTTGCAGAAGTCTTTGAGTTGTTTGTAGAAAGGGCAATTATTATCCAAGTAGGAAAGACCTTTATTTACGATTTGCGCGGACATAAGGCACTGGTCCCCAAAGGATAGCGGCTTATCTCCCGTATAGTGGGGTAAAATGATTTCCTTTTTCGCAGGATGATATCGATAAGTTTTATTAAATCCTCGTAAGGATTTTGCATATTCATTATCATTTTCATAATCATTATCAGTTAAACAAAAGGCTCGCGATCCGTTATCACAAAAAAGTGACGTTAGATCGCGAGCCCTTGAACTCGGAATGCCTTTCAGGTTGCCTCGTGAGGCGCTTATTTAACTGTTGGATTTATTTTACCACTTTTGACCATCTTGTTGCCATAGTGTATGGCAGTGGACAAAATGGAGCTTTCTACAAGATTGGATCGCCGTTTTCATCAACCCTGTAAAATTTTTCTTTCAGCGTTTTTACAAAACTCTCAAGCTCATCTTTGGTAAGCCACTTTAGATCGTAGGCCTCCTCAAACGCACGCCATTCCTCAGTATCCGGAGTACAAAAATGCTTTTCATCAATATCAAACTCACTTTCATAGGTATGAATCTCAACCCTGCCACCAGTCCAGCCCTTATACCGGGGATCAACCATTGTGGGATCAGCCCACCCCATTTCTACGAAAGAGAGCATGAATTTATCCTTGTATTCAGCTGGGGTTTCTCGATTGTCCATATTGTTGACTTTGCCTTTCCTGTCCAGTATACTACTTGTACTGGACAAAAACAACCTATTCTGTCCACTAAAAGGTAAATAATATGCTT
>MFES01000031.1:0-1145 GCA_001779955.1 Candidatus Doudnabacteria bacterium RIFCSPHIGHO2_02_FULL_46_11
TAACCGGCGCTTTGAGCGCTTCGGGTTTGGTTACCGCTTCTTTGGGCATTTCTTCTACCGCCCAAACCGTAACGCCTGATGCCGATTCGGATGCGGGTTCAACCATCACGGCCGGCGTAACGGCAGTTGACGTGGCCGCTGTCACCACCAATGCCGATGACTGGATTGTTCTTCCGGCTATTGCTGGTGTTCCGGTCGGACACACCATCTATATTGCCTGTACGGCCGGCGGAAATTTTGAAGTCAGAACTCCGGCTACAAGTAATACCAAAATCAATAATGAAGACTCTGACGGGACCAAGGAATACCTGTGTACCGATACAGATTTGCTTCGCATAACCAGCATGGGCGCAACACAGGGTTGGGTCGCCCAATCCATAACTGTTTTGGGCGCGGTGCGAACGGCCGTAGTCCCTGACTAAGCTTACCTCCATAATTAATCGGACAACGCCCTTATGAAAAAAATATCGAACAGGATACTGGCCTGGGCTTTGGTCTTGGGATTGGGCGTAAGTTTAGTCGCTTCACCCGCGCTTGCGGCGGACCTTACCTATAGCGCTGATGTTACGGTAAATCTGACCAGCTTTTCCATTAACTTCACCATCAAATCCGGCTCCGTGGCCACGAGCACCGTGGTTAACCCCGGCACTCTAGTGGTGACGATTCCAACCAGCAGTTCATTCCAAATTACCTCGGCCAGCCGCGATGTGATCACCACCGGTCAAAGCCTTGAAGCGGTTGTGAGTACTTCTTGCAATTCTTCCAATCTCGCGACAGTCATTGTTACGACGACTACCGCGGCTGAAACCGTAACCTTCACGCCCACCTCGGGCCTTTGCACCTATTCTTCTAGCGGTGGAGGCGGCGGGGGTGGAGGCGGAGGCTCATCAACTCCGGCCCCAGCTCCAACAACGCCAGCTCCGGAAACAACAACACCGGCCCCGACAACCGCGCCAAGCACAACTACCGGCACGGTAACAGCCAGCCCGACTGTTGGCGGTCAAACCAGCTTTACCCCGACTGATGCAGGCACGCCGAGTGTTTCGGTGACTGTGCCGGCCAGCGCCGTGGCGGCTGATACCACCGTGACCGTTAATACGACTACGCTCGAGGCCGCGAGCATAACCGCGCCGGTCTCAAGCGCC
>MFES01000031.1:1161-1748 GCA_001779955.1 Candidatus Doudnabacteria bacterium RIFCSPHIGHO2_02_FULL_46_11
AGCTTCAACCAGCCCGTAACCGTGAGCTTCAGCTATTCCGAATCGCAGCTTCCGGCTGGCGCCAATGAATCTGACTTAGTGGTCATGACTTTTGATTCAAGCAGCCAAGCCTGGCAAGTTCTGCCGACTACGGTTGACCCGGACACCAACAAGATAATTGTCGCCCTTAACCACTTCAGCGTTTACGTTTTGGCGGTTAAGCCGACCGTGGCCGCGCCTGCTGGTGCTCACCACAACGGCACTTTGGTTATAGACGGCCTGACAATCTATCTTGTCAAAGACGGAAAGCTTATAGCTTTCCGCGATCCGGAAGAATACAAATCTTATGGCTATAACTTCAGCCAAGCCGTGGCGATTAATGACACCGACAAATCTTTGGCGGTGGCGAGTATTGCCAAAGCTATGCAGGGCGCGCTCGTGCTTGACGCACGCGACAACCGCACGGTCTATATGATCGGCCAAAACGGGGTTAAGCGCGGCTTTACCACGCCCGATGTCTTCCTGGGCCTCGGCTATTCCTTCAAGAATTTGCCGAAAGTGGATGTCGGCGATTATCCGGACGGGCCAGTGATTGATTTAGTCGCCCC
>MFES01000031.1:1792-16729 GCA_001779955.1 Candidatus Doudnabacteria bacterium RIFCSPHIGHO2_02_FULL_46_11
TCAATGATCTGGGCTATACTTATCTCATTTCAGATGGCAAAAAACTTAGGTTCAGCGATAGCAATGTTTTCACCGGCAAAGGCTACAAAACTTCAAATGCCATTGCCGCGGATCTGGCCAGCTATACCGAAGGCAGTATGATAGAATAACTAATCTGAAAATTTAGATTTTCAAAACTCGCCTTTACGGCGAGTTTTGAATTCCGTGTGATAAGTTGTTGAGCACGCGCGTTTTTGATTTTTTGACTATGAATGTGGTATAATTTTAATAATTGCGCGATCAATATTAGAAATTAACACACAATAAATATACTTTGTCGGTTCCAGTTTCTACGTTGCAAAAAATAGTGATTTCGAGCGGCTTGGTTGACATCAAGCGTTTTAAGCAAATACAAACAGACGCAAAAAATAAGGGCGTTAGCGTTGAAAATTTGCTTTTGGAGCAGGGGCTGATAGATTCGAGCAAACTGCTTGAGATTCAGGGGGGTTTGCTTGGCGTTCAGACAATAGACCTTAGGCATATTAAAATTCCGCGGGAGATTTTAAATTTGGTTCCAGAACCAATCGCCCGCCGGCATAATGTCTTGGCCTTTGCCAAGGAGGGTCAAGTTTTAAGTCTGGCTATGACTGACCCTGACAACCTCCAAATTCGGGAGTTTATCAAAAAAACTTCCGGGCTCGAAGTTAAGCCGTTTCTCACCACGCCTGAAGGCCTTGAGGCAGGCTTGAGCCTCTATCACAACAATATCGAGGAAGAATTCAATAAAATTTTAGGCACAGAAAAATTTTTTTCCACCGATGGCAGTGCCGCGAGTTTAGCCGGGTTAAACGATCAGTTGGCCAGTATGGCCGAGCAAATTCCGGTTATTCGGGTGGTTGATACTCTCATTGAATACGCCATTTTTGAAAAAGCCTCGGATATCCATCTCGAGGCCCAAGACGACAAAGTCGTCGTCCGTTACCGCATTGACGGCATCCTCCACGACGTCATGAGCTTGCCTAAAGTCATGCTTGGGGCCATAGTCGCGCGCATAAAAGTCCTTTCCAATTTGAAAATAGATGAGCACCGCCTGCCGCAAGACGGCAGGTTCAAGAAAGAAACTAGCGGTTCCAAAGTCGCTTTCCGCGTTTCAACCATTCCGGTTTTTGACGGCGAAAAAGTTGTCATGCGATTGCTTGATGAAACCGCCCGGCCGATGACGCTTGAGGAGTTGGGTTTTTCAAAAAAGTCTTTGGAGATAATCGCGCGTAACATTCGAAAACCGCACGGGGCTATATTGGTTACCGGGCCGACTGGCTCCGGCAAATCAACCACCCTCTACAGTATTTTATCCTTGCTTAATACGCGCAGTGTGAATATCAGCACCATCGAGGACCCCATAGAATATCGCATGTCGGGCGTCAACCAGATGCAGGTTAACCCTAAAATCAATTTAACTTTTGCCATGGGCCTTCGCGCGCTTTTGCGGCAAGACCCGAATATCATTATGATCGGTGAAATCCGGGATAAAGAAACGGCCGAGGAAGCGGTACATGCCGCCATGACCGGCCACTTGGTGCTTTCAACTTTACATACCAACAGTGCGGCCGGCGCGCCGCCCAGGCTACTCGATATGGGGGTCGAGCCGTTCTTGATTGCCTCGACGGTCAATGTTTTGGCGGCCCAGCGCTTGGTCAGGCAGCTGTGCAAGAATTGCATGGTTAGCTACAACCTGACCGGCGAGCAGATTGAGGAGCTTTCCAAACATTTTAGTATGACCGATTTATTGCGCATAATGCAGCGCGAGGGCGCGATTGCTTCAAAAGTTAATTCGCTAGAGGGTCTTTTGTTCTTTAAGGGGCAAGGCTGCGACCGTTGTAGCAACACTGGCTATAAGGGCCGACAGGGAATTTATGAAGTGATGGAGGTAACTGATGCCATTTCTGAACTTATTATGAAGCGCTGGCCGGCTAATGCCATTGAAGCCAAAGCCGTTGAACAGGGCATGGTGCAACTCTGGCAGGACGGTTTTATCAAAGCGCACATGGGCGTTACCAGTATTGAAGAAGTACTTAGGGTTTCGAAGGAATAATTTTAATGAAACTTCAAATATCAACCCTCAACCCACAAATAAACTTCAAGCCTCAATCTTCAAATTTGAAGTTTGGAGTTTGAATTTTGAGGGTTATGACTATATGCATTTTAATTACATTGCTTTAGACAAATTAGGGAAGCGCCTGAACGGAGAAGTCGAGGCCGAAAATACCAAGGCCGCGGCTGACATGCTTCGCGCCCAAGCCTTACTGCCGATAAACATTTCTTCTGAAAAATCTGACGTCAAAAAAAAGTTTAATGTTAAAAACTTATTCGGCAAGGTACCGCTGGTTGAAAAGACAAGCTTTATAAAAAATCTGGCGGTAATGCTCAAAAGCGGTTTTCCGGTCAGCCGCGCCCTTCTAGTTTTGTCGCAACAAACCAGTAACGTAACCTTGGCCGAAGCCATAGCCGACATCAGCAACCAGGTGCAAGCCGGACAACCGCTGGCCGCGGCCTTTGCTCGCCATCCCAAAGTTTTCTCGGAAATGTTTGTGAGTATGGTCAAAGTCGGTGAAGTCTCGGGCAGCCTTGACCAGACGCTCTTAGATTTGGGCGAGCAGATGAAGAAGGATCATGATTTGATTAGAAAAACGCGGGGCGCCATGATTTATCCGACCGTTATTTTAACGCTTATGATTGTCGTCGGGATTGTTATGTTTACCTTTGTTTTGCCGAAACTCACTTCTCTGTTCCTTGAATTTGATGTAGAGCTACCGCTGGTGACGCGCGCGATTATCGGCGCCGTTGATTTTATGGAAGCTTTCGGGGTCTTTATTCTTTTGGCATTAGTGGCTTTAATTGTTGGTGCAATTTACACCTTGAAAATAAAGTCTGTGCGCAGGTTGGTTGACGCCGCAATTTTGCGAATACCGATAATAGGCAAAATCCTCATGTTTACCAATTTGGCCAGGTTTGCACGCACGCTTTCCGGCCTTATCAAATCAGGCATGCCGATTTTGGATTCAATTAGGGTGACCGGTGAAGCCTTGGGCAATTTAAAATATCGCGAGGCCATCGCCGCCGCCGGGGAAGCGATACGCGCCGGTACGCCAATTGCTACCGCGCTCGAGGTGCATAAAACCGTGTTTACTCCGCTTTTGTTGAGCATGGTGGCCGTAGGCGAGGAAAGCGGGAACATTGATGTGGTTCTGGCCGAAGTGGCGGAATTTTATGAGGCCGAAGTAGACCAGTCAGTAAGTAATTTCTCGTCCATTCTTGAGCCGGTCTTGATGGTCGTTGTTGGCGTGGTCGTGGCTGTACTGGCTTTAGGCCTGATAATGCCGATTTACTCAATAACCCAAAGCATTTAAATAACCTGGGAGGGAGAAAAGAATTTTCTCCCCACAATCAAATTTATGTTTTTCAGTAAAATTGACAATCCAATCGGGCTTGACCTTTCCGATCTTTCGGTAAAGCTAGTTCAGCTTAACCGAAAAGGCCCGGGCCTCGAGCTTAGCGCTTATGCCGACGTATCGCTGCCGGGCGGACTTTTAGAGCACGATCTTATTCAAAACCGCGAAGCTTTGGTTGATTACCTTAAACGGGTTTTTTCCAATAAAGATAGCCATAAAGGCAAATTTGCCGGCCGCTCAATAGTTGCTTCAATTCCTGAATCAAAGGCTTTTGTCAGGGTTATCAACCTTCCCAGCTTAATGCCCGAGGAATTGGTTACGGCCGTGCCGATTGAGGCTGAACAATATATTCCTTTGCCCATAGGCGAGATGCAGGTGGACTGGCAAGTTGTCGCCCGGAGCGATGCCGGGCTTCAGGTTTTCATTACCGCCACGCCAAAAAGCTATATTGAAGAACTGCTTTCCGTTTTTTCCGATGCCGGGCTTGTTGTGCAAAGCATTGAGGCCGAATCGGCGGCCATTGTCCGCGCTTTGCTTAAAAAATCCGACAACCCACCGGGAACCTTGATTTTAGACATGAACGCAAGCCGCACCAGCTTTATACTTTATGTCGCAAATTCCATTCAATTTACCTCTAGCATCCCCATGGCCGGTAATGCTCTAACCGATGCCATTGCCCAAAGGCTTAAACTTAATAAAACTGAAGCCGAAAAGATAAAAAGGCATTACGGAATTTCATCTTACAGCTTGCCCGGCGAAAAGGTCTCGCCCGAAACCGCCACAACCATTTCGGAAGTGGTTATTGCCCTCGAGCCGGTATTGAATAATCTTTATGATGAAATGAAAAATACTATCAAATTCTATGAGGAGCATAACCTTTCCGGAACATCTGGCGCTGTTATACAGGAAATAATTATTTGCGGCGGCACGAGCAAACTGCCAAACCTATCCGAGTACCTGCAGGGAAAAATTCAGGCCGATAATGAGTTTAGCAGGCGCGGCATTAAGGTCAGCTTAGGCGATGCCTGGCGAAACATTATCGAGAATGGTCCGCCGCCTTTTTCACAGCGAGAAGCATTATCTTATACCACGGCCCTGGGCTTGGCTTTGAGGAATTATGAAATTAGCTAATTTACTTCCGAAAAATTATGTCCAAAGCTATAAGCTGTACCTTGGCTTGCTTTACGCCAAACGGTTGTTTTTGGATCAGACAATTATCGCTCTTTTGGTTGGCGTAATTTTAGGAGCCCAGTTTTTTGTTTTGCGCGAACAAACAGACGATTTAGCGCATACGGCGGCAAATTTAAACAAATTAAGCTCCTCAATTAATGTAGCCGAATTGCAAAAAGCGGCAGATGACCAGGCCGAACGTTTAAAAGCTGTTTCCGAGGTCATAAAAATCAAATCCGATTTCTCGCCTTTTATTGACGAATTTATCGAGCAAGTACCGCCGGGTGTAACTTTGCAGAGCGTAATTTTAGACTCAAGCAAAAAACAAATAGACGTCTCCGGACGGGCTTCCGCCCGCGAACAAATAGTCTTGCTGCATAGCAGGCTTGAGAGTTCAGAAAGTTTAAAGATTGTTTACGCGCCACTTTCTAATTTAACCGCCGCGACCGATGCCAGTTTCAGATTTATCGTTTCATTCACCACTGCGCCATGATCCGCTTAAACTTCCTGAAAAATTTTAAACTTAGCCACCCCCGCCAGCTTTTAGAGCTTCTGTCGGTAGTTGTAATTTGGGCGGTTTTATTTGGCGTGGTTTTGGTTTTAGGCGGAAAAGTTGCCGGCTTGCGCGAGCAGGCCGCCAATTTAAAAGTAGAAATTACTTCTCTGGAAACCGCCCAGAGCGACTATGCCATATTGAAAAATGCGGTTGCCGGCACAAGCGGCGATAGGTCCAGCCTTGAAATGCTCTTGCCGGCGCGCAACGACGTTTTAACAAATATCCAACTGCTTGAAGCCCTGGCCGCACAAACCCAAAACGTTCAGTCCATAAAAATTACCGAACCGGCCCCGGACAGCAAGAAAAAAACCACGGCCAGCTCGCAAAACAGCGCCACTAAGTCAAATTCGGAAAGCGGGGTGGCGGCCAGCGCGGTTCTAGGTAAGGCGGAATTCACTATTACCTTAAACGGCGGCTTTGTTTCCTTAATGCAGTACCTTAAAAGTTTTGAGAACCAGCCGTTTTTGGCAACAATAAAGTCAATTGGTTTGACCGGTGAAACAGCCACGGTTGGCCGCGGCACGGTTGTTAATACCGGCCTGATTGAAAGCGAAATAGAAGGTACTTTCTATTTTTTAAATGAGTAATTTATCATGGAAATAAATTTCAAAAAATTGTCGCCGCTAATAAAGAAGGATATTAGCTTCGTTTTTAAGGCCGTGATGGTTTTGGTTTTGATTCTTTGGGGGCTCTGGTATTACCGCGTAGGCTTTGCCGAGGTTGAAGTGAAAAAACCGCAGTCCAAAAAATTGGAAATTAAAATTGACCGGAACGCTTACGAAGTCGCCAAAAAATATCTGGGGCAAATCGACTCCTATCAATTGCCTGATTTAAATTCCCTATACGAAAACCCCGAGCCTTTTCAGGAATATCAGTAATTAATTTTTTTGCCTGCCGCTAGGCTTGGCAATTAACAATTTTCAGTTTCCCATGAATTTTAGGCTTGATAAAAGCCGGTTTTGATGGTACCATTTGTTGAGTTGGGTTGCGCCCGTAACTTAACTGGATAGAGTACCTGGCTTCGAACCAGGGGGTTGGCGGGCACGCCCTCACACCACTTGTCTTTAGTTCCCGTAGCTCAACTGGATAGAGTACCTGGCTTCGAACCAGGGGGTTGGGAGTTCGAGTCCCTCCGGGAACACCAGTGGTGTGAGGGTGAAAGTCCCTCCGATGGGCACCATTAAAATTTTCGGGCTGGTAGCTCAATTGGCAGAGCAGATCCCTCTTAAGGATAAGGTTTTGGGTTCGATTCCCAACCAGCCCACCAAATTACGTAATTAGTTCTAAAATTCAAAACAGCTAAAGTGGCTGTTTTTTGTTGCTGGTGATAAAATAGACATATGATTGCTTCTCGCGACAAGGTTCTAAAATCTGGTGAAATTGCCGATTTTTTGGCGGTTTCCGCGGAGACCGTGGCCCGCTGGTGCCAAGCCGGACGCCTGCCGGGTTTTAAAATCGGCGGGCAATGGCGGGTCAGACAAAGCGACTTAAACAGGATAATCACCGGCAAGATAGACAAGAATTTTCGCAAAAAGGGAGCCGGGCAGGGAAAAGCGTTATTTTAAATTTCTAATTACTAATTTCTAACGACTAATAAATGTCTAAGGCCTTAATGCCTAAATTTTAGTAATTAGTCATGGGGATTTTATTAGAAATTAGGTATTAGATATTAGGAATTCTTTGGTGAATAAAGTTCAACAAAATACTATTTATTTCTTCTACGGGCCCGATACTTATCGGGCGCTTTTGACATTGAATACCTGGAAAAAAGTTTTTCAGGAAAAGCACGGCCCAAATTCGGTGCGCGAATTGCCGAGGGCGGAAAAGCCCTATCTCTTAAGCGAGATTGCCGGCGGAGCTTCGTTATTTGAAAAGACGACCTTAACTGTTGTGCGTGATCCTTTTTCCGAGAGCTTGATTGATATTGAAGATTTTATTAATTTCGCGCAAAGGCCGAACAAGAACGGCGCCCATATTTTGCTTTGGCAAAGGAGCGATTTGGACAAGCGTTTGTCCAGCACCAAGAAAATATTAGAGCTCGGTAAAAACGACGAAATTAGGATTGATTACTTTGATTTTTTGTCTAATGATGAGGCGCTTAATTTTATCGCTTCAGAATTTAAGAAAAAAGACTTAAAGATTAAAAGCGATGCCGGTGGCGCGTTATTAAGGTTTTGCTTGATGCCCGACGGTCGCCTTGATTCCTGGGCGGCCTTAAACGCCGTTTCCCAGCTGGCCGCTTATGCCTCGGGAAAAGAATCGGTGAGTTTGACGGATGTGCAGTCGCTTATCGTTCCGGCCAACGGCGAGGACGTCTTTTTACCGATGCTGAAGTCATTTGCCGGGAAGCAAAAAAAGGAATTTTTGATAAATTTAAACCAGTTAATCGCCAAGGCAGAATCCGATCAGGAATCTCTGGGAATTTTGAGCTCCCTTTTTGAACAGGTCAAGAATATGCTTGCTGTTTTAATATTGAGCGAGCAGGGCAAGAGTAGTGATGAGATAGACGGTCTTTTTGAATTCAAAAAAGGACGCAGCCGATATCTGTTGGCCGACGCCCGCAGGTTCGATAAAGAAATTTTGCAGGAGCTGTTCGATGAATTGCTGGAAATAGAATATAATGTAAAAAAGGGAAAAACTTTGCTCGCATCCGACTTATCCTTTCTTGCCGTGCGTCTCTAAAGCGAAAATAAATGCAGGAAAACCAAAACCAAAATAATACCGAAGAGAATCAGCCTTTGGTTGCCAAAGGAATAGTGCCCGGCCTTGTTACTGGCGCTTCTGATAATGATCCGGCCGGCATTGCCACTTATTCCCTGTCCGGAATCCGTTTTGGCTATGGGCAGCTTTGGCTCTTGGTGCTAACCACGCCCATGCTAATTGCCCTGCAGTCCATGGTCGCCCGCATTGCCATTGTTACTAAAAAAGGATTAGCGACAAACTTTAAAAACGTTTACTCGCGCAATGTGGCTTTTGGCGCAGTGGCTCTTTTGGTTGTTGCCAATGTTTTAACCATAGGCGCCAATATTGCCGCCATGTCTGAAGCGGCCGCGCTCCTCGTGCCCGGAACAAGCCTTATCAACTGGGTTGTGCCTGTTTCCTTCATCATGTGGTACGTAGTCGTTTTTTTAAACTACAAACACATCACCCAATATTTTTTGTGGCTCATTCTTTTTTATCTGGCTTTTATTTTTTCGGCAATTTTGGCCAAGCCTGATTGGGGTGAAATTTTCGTGTCTATTGTTAAGCCGGCGATTTCCTTAAATAAGGAATTTTTATTGGCTTCAGTGGCTCTGATAGGCACAACCATAGCGCCGTATTTGTTTTTTTGGGAACCGAGGGAAGTTATTGAGGATAAAACTCCGGTGAGATTGGCTAAATGGCAGAATTGGTTGCAGGCCCCGGGATTTATTTTGTCTAATTTCGTGGCTTTTATGATTATCGTGGCCACCGGTACTCTGCTTTTCGGCAATATCGAGGGCGAGGTAACGGCCGTACAGGTTGCCCAAGCTTTGGAGCCGGTGGCCGGCGAGTATGCCAAACTCCTTTTTGCCATAGGTATTTTGGGCGCCGGATTTTTGGCTGTGCCGGTGCTGGCCTCTTCTTCGGCTTTTGGCATTACCGAGCTTTTGGGTTGGAGAGAAGGGCTTTCGCAGAAATTTAATAAGGCCATCGGGTTTTACGGCCTGATTTCAGTCTCCATACTTGTTGGCATTCAAATTGCCATCTCCGGCTTTGACCCGCTCAAGGCGCTTTTCCTTTCGCAGGTTATTGCCGGCCTTCTCGCGCCGCCTCTGATTTTTCTTATTTTGCTTTTGGCCAACAACAAGAAAGTTATGGGCAAATACACTAACGGCTGGTTTGAAAACATTTTTGGCGTGCTGGCCTTATTGGCCCTATTGGCTTCAGGCCTGGGCTTAATTTTACTTTTTTAGCCTTATAACGCCTCGCGCGAATGCCCCGTGCCGAGAGCACGGGGATGAGCGCGCCTGAAATGAGCGGCGGATAAACGGGGTCCCCCGCGAAGCGAGGGGTTAAAAACCGCAACTAATGGTTGCAAACCCGCCCTGGTGCCCCGCGGTTTTGCCGCGGGGAGGGGTTTACCGGTTTTTCCAAAATATGATATTATGGTTAATATAGTTTTATGGCCAAGAAATACGGCATTGCCATAGGAATAGTTTTTTTAGCACTCGGGGTGCTTAATTTTTTTGTGCCTGGCCTTAAAACAAACGTACTGCACGCCGCCTTGCATATCATTGCCGGCGTGGTCGCCATTGCCATGAGCTTGCGCGGGTCCGATACGACAAAACTGATCAAGTGGATAACTATTTTGACCATTATTTTTGCGGCCATGGGTTTTGCCGGCGTACATGCCATCTTGGGATTTTTAAGCTTTGATTTAATGCTTAAATGGGTTTATTTGATTATCGGGCTGCTTTCGGCCTACGTATATTTATCCCTAAAGCACGAGCAAGCGTCTTGAGGCATTGATTATGAGGCCTTATCAGAAAATTTTAGTTAAGCTGGCTTGGATATTGGTTCTCTTGGGCGGTTTATGGCTGGTTTTCGAGTGGGACCAATCGCAAATTTCGGTTGTTGAAAATAGAGCAAGGCAAGAAGAGCCGGTTGACGCCTCACCCCAAACCATAAAAGCAAAGCACGCCTTCGCGGCCGGTGAACACACCTTAAGCGGCAAATTAAATTTGCCGACGCCCTGCCATGAACTGGAATATGAGACCATTATCACTCAATCCTATCCCGAACAGATAACCATAAATTTTAAAATAAGCCCTCCCGCCGTTGACGTAATTTGCATTCAGGTTGTAGACGAAAGGGAATTCACAATTGAGTTTGCAGCTTCGGCCGGGGCTTTGATTTTGGCAAAATTAAACGGACATCCGGTTGAATTACTGATAGATAATCAGTGATTTCCGAAAAAATTAGCTAAGGAAAAAAGCAGTCGCCACTTGCGGCTGATTTTTATTATTCCGGGCAATCCGGCAAGCTTTTCGATTCTGATGGTTCTGGTAAGTTCTTGAGTTTTGGGGAATCCTTCAAGGGTGAGGCCCGCATTTCCCAGCCGGCGTAGTTCCGGATTTAGGCTTGCCACCAGCGTTACCTTTCTATTTTTGAATTTTTGAATAATAGTCGTTTTTTTGTGTTCGGAAAGTTCCGAATAAAAATAGTCGAGTGAAGCCTTGGCCGTTAAGTATTGGGCATAGGCCTTGCTTTCACCCGTAACGAGTATGGTTATAATGTTTAATTTTTTAAGTTCCAGCATAGCAGCCAAGGAGTCGGTCAAAATTTGTTCCCTAAAGGCGAAAATGGCTTTAATTTCTTCGCCAACAGACAAAATGCTGACAGTTTTACCTTCGGCGGAAAGTTTATCGGCCGCCTCTGACGCGGCCTTGGTATTGATGCCGAATTGATTTAAAAGACTAATACTGCCAAGCAATACCCGTAAAAATTTATACGTTCCTTTAAGGCCGCGGTCGGGTAATTGGCTCACGTTGTCGATGGCTTCAAAGACGGTCTTTTTTTCTTTGGCAAAACGCAGGATAGCCTGATCTTTGGCATGCTCTGAATTTTTGGCCAAGCTTGCGGCAATCGATAAAAGTTTTGTTTCATCATAGAATTCGACATTGATGAATTTTTTCAACCTTTTGGACTTGGCGTTCGCGGTAAGGAGGTCGGTGAGCACGGGCTTGCCGTCAGTCAGGATGCTTTTATCAAAGATGCAAAAACGCACCCGGGCGATAACCGGCATTAGCCAAACATCGCCGGTTACAGTGGCTCGTTTGTTTAAAAAGTTTGTGACTATCCGTTCAATTATATTTCGACTGCCTGTCATAACTAAATTTTAACACAAAATTAAACCGCCCTTCTCTGAAGAATGGCGGTTTTAAGAGACTTTGATCTTTAGGATTCAAGGAATTTTTGGACTGATTGCAGATTGGCGGCGAGTTCGCTCAAACGCTCGGCAAATTCCCGGTCGCCCAGGGTTTTGTTGAGTTCAAACAAGCGGGAGGTAGCCACGACCTTATAGGCATAGCCGGCCGAGTCGTCTTTAAGCTTGTCGGTAAGCCGCGCTTGCACGGCTTTGTTTGAGAGAATGGTATGAACGGTGATGGCATGCTGTTTGACGTATTGGCCTATTGCCGTGCCACAAACCCCGAGCGTTTCGCCATGGATCGCTTCCGCATAAATCTTGACGGCTTTGCAAACGTTTCCTGCTCCGGCATGGTATGACCAGATAGCCAAGCCCCAGTCACCGAGGGTGCGATAGTTGCCGAGCAGATAGGAAAGGCCGGCTTCAATGCTCTTGTTCGGATCGAGCCTGTCGTCTTGGTATCTATCCACGCGCATCCCTTGGCCACGGGCCGTGCCTGGCATAAGTTGGTAAATACCGGCGGCGCCGGCCACCGAAATAGCCGTTTCCGAACCTCCGTTTTCGAGAAAGGAGATTCCCAGGGCCACGTTTTCCGGTATATTTTTACTTCTGGCAACGTTTCTGATTTCGCTTTCATGCTTGGCGACAACATACAGGGACGGCATAAAGGCTTTTCTTGTGGCGACAAATTTTATTTTATCCTCAATTATTCTTTCCATTTCGTTTCGGTTGTCGAAATTTTCGCCAAAGACCAAGGCCGCCACATCGTTAGTTAATTCGGAAGCTTGGGCGGCGGAGCGCGTAACGGGTTTGCTGTAGCTGAAGTTGACGCTTGTCTGAATTAGGCCAAGCAATAAAACTCCGATAAAGAGGGTTAAAACCGCAGCTTTATTTCTGGAGTCGGATTTTAGCAAGCTACTTATTATTTTAAGCGGATTTTTCTTAGGCAAGAAATTGAAGGTAGGGTTAGTCATTGGTTGGTTATCTGTTTTTGCCTGCCGCGCCAGTTTGCAAAAAAATTAAAGAGGCAGGTTTAATAATTAAGTTACCCGCGTATTTTACCAGGCCAGCGGGCCGAAGCCCATACCGAGTTTTAGGCAAAATTAGGTAAAGGAAAGTTGTTAAAATATACAGGGTTTATGCCTGTATATGATTTAATAGTATCTCTTGTTTATCCTTATTTTGAGGGGGTTTCCTCGGTGTAAATATGCTACTGACGAAAAAGCAATTTTATTCTATAATGAGGATGCTTGTTCCATTAGAAATTTTATGAAAGGGCTTGTCTGAAAAGTTATCTCTGGTGGGCAAAAGCGAGTATGATTTAGGTTTTAGATTTAATTAAATTTTATAAAAGGATGAAAGCAAAAAAACTGAAAGATACGTCTGGAGGGCAGGTCGTCGAGGCAAAAAATATCGGCGATCTTTTTGGGCCGGAATTAATCGTAAAAGTTCGAGATCCAAAGATCGGCCTGGAGGGCTTTTTAGTTGTTCATAACACGGCTTTGGGGCTTGGCAAGGGCGGCATCAGAATGACGCCAGACGTTACGGTTGAGGAAGTCGGTCGGTTGGCCGAAACCATGACCTGGAAAAATGCCCTGGCCGGAATTCCGTTTGGCGGAGCTAAGGCCGGCTTGGTTTGGAAAGGCGGAAGCGATAGCATGAAAAAACAGCATGTCCAAAGTTTTGCCCGGGCCCTGTCGCCTTTTATTCCGAAAAAGTATGTAGCCGGGCCGGATGTTAATAGCGGCGAAAAAGAAATGGCCTGGATCGCGGATGCTCTGAATAATTTTCAGGCGGCAACCGGCAAGCCGCGAAGATATTGCAAAGTGGTTAAAGGTAAAAAAATGTGCGGCTTGCCGCACGAGCTGGGGAGCACTGGTTTTGGCGTGGCGCATAGCACGGCTGTGGCGGCCAAGTTTTTAGGTATAAATATCAAAGGCGCCAGGGTGGCCATTGAAGGCTTCGGCAACGTCGGCACCTTTGCCTTCAAATTTTTGGAAGAGTTTGGTGCAAAAATCGTGGCTGTGGCTGATAGCCGTGGCGCCATTTACGACGCCAAGGGTTTAAGTTATGCCGGGGTGATAAGAACCAAAAGCAAAACCGGATCAGTGGCAAACCATAAGGTTGGGCAAGCTCTAACCCGCGATGATTTTTGGGCTGTCGATTGCGATATTTTAATTCCGGCAGGGGTTACCGATTCCATTCATGCCGGCAATAAAAACGTAATCCGGGCCAAGCTAATCGTTGAAGGTGCCAATATTCCCATGAACGCGAATATAGAAAGTGAGTTTGGCGAAAAAGGCATTTTTGTGGTTCCTGATTTTGTGGCCAACGGCGGCGGCGTAATTTCTTCCTATGCCGAATACATGGGGTATTCGCCGGCCAAAATGTTTGATATGGTAGAAGCAAAGGTTACCACGGCCACCAAGAGCGTCGTTCGCCAGGCTTTGGCCAACAACAAAAATCCCCGCCTGGCCGCGCTTGAAATTGCCGTGGCTCGAGTGGAAAAAGCGGCGAAAAAACGCAAATCGGCATTTTAATGGCTCAAAAATCTTTCAAATTTAGTCTATTGGTGATTTTGGCATTTGCGGCAATGTCTATTTTAGCCTTTGCCCAAACTGCGGAGGCTGAAGATTTTACTCCGGAAACTGCCGAACCCGAAAAGTTTTATGTGGCGCTCGTTACCGAGGTTACTGAATTAGAGGCCGGGAAAATTGTTGTTGTCGAGATTATTAAGGGGGAAAGAAAAGGCGAAAAAATACTTATAGATAATTCCGGCGTGCAAACCGCACCTCAATATGTTTTCGCGCCCGGTGACAAGGTGGTTGTCGGCCAGTTTCAGTCTTTGGACGAAACTATTTATTACCTTGCCGATTATTACCGAACCGATCAGATTCTCGGCGTTTTGGCTTTCTTTTTTGCCTTGGCCATATTTTTCGGGCGCGGCAAGGGCGCGCGTTCTATTTTAGGCCTAGCTTTCACCGTAGCCATACTTGTTTGGTTCATAGTTCCTCAAATTTTGAATGGGGCAAGCCCGGTGCTTATTACCCTGGCAGGTTCTTTTTTAATCGCCGTGGTTGCCATTTTTTTGGCGCATGGTTTGAATGTGCGCGCCGCCGTAGCCTTTAGCGGAACGCTTATAACCTTGATTTTAGCGGTCGCCCTGGCCATGATTTTTGTCGAAGGCAGCCAGCTTTTGGGCTTGGGTTCGGAGGAAGCCATGTTCTTACAGCTCGATCCCAGCTTAACCCTTAATCTCCAAGGCCTGCTTTTAAGCGGAATAATTATAGGAACTTTAGGCGTGCTTGATGACGTTACCGCCAGCCAAGCCGCGGTTGTGGATGAAATTAGTAAAGCCAACGAGTCGCTCGGTTTTAAGGAGCTCTACAAAAGGGGATTGTCGGTGGGGCACGAACATATTGCCGCTTTAGTTAATACCCTTTTTCTGGCTTATGCAGGCGCGGCCTTGCCTCTGTTCCTGCTTTTTTACATAAATAAAACCCAGCCGCTTTGGGTAATTTTAAACGGCGAGCTTATTGCCGAGGAAATTGTCAGGACTATGGTCGGCTCAAGCGCCTTAGTTTTAGCGGTGCCTATAACTACTGCCTTAGCCGCCTATTTCATTCCCAAATACCGAAATACCAACTAGCTTTAAGCAAACGTTTGACAATATATTTTTAATGAGAATAATAAGATTATGATCGAACTTTTATTGTACGGTTTAGTGGCTGGTTTTCTCTCGCTCTTAGGCGGCTTTGTGGTTGTTTGGCGATCTAAAACAATCATGAAGGTGATAACGCCGTTAGTCGCCTTTGCCGCAGGTGCTTTCCTGGGCGTAAGTTTCTTGGATTTATTACCTGAAGCCGTGGAAATGGTTGAGGAGCCGCATAACG
>MFES01000032.1:0-6647 GCA_001779955.1 Candidatus Doudnabacteria bacterium RIFCSPHIGHO2_02_FULL_46_11
TTTGGCGAGCTCTTCGCGAACAACAACTCGGTCATCCCAGGGCGTGGTTTTGCCGCCGATGGTTATACTCTGCTCCGCACCTTTGCCTGTGATTAAAACTATGTCGCCCGGCTTGGCAAGCTGTAATGATTTTTTAATGCCCTCTCGCCTATCTAAAATGACAAACAAATTTTGGTCGCGGATTTTGCCGTGCTTTTCCACTTCAACGGCAATATCATTGGCAATGGGATATGGATCGTCTTCATACGGGTCAACGTTGCTACAAATTACGAAGTCCGCCAATTTGCCGGCAGCCTCGCCCATAAGCGGCCGCTTTTTAGGGTCGCGCCCGCCGCCTTCGGCGCCGAGCAAAACAATAATACGGTTTTCTGGTTTCGGTTTCATAGCCCGTGCCGCCGCGAGCGCCGCCCACATGCTCTCTTTTTGATGAGCGTAATCGACAATAACAGTAAACCCTAAGCCGTTCTCAATTATTTCCATGCGGCCCGGTATTACATTTAAATTAAGCAAACCTGCTTTAATTTTTTCAGTCGGTACATCCAAAACCGAGGCTACGGCAATGGCCGGTAGCGCGTTATAAACGTTGAACTCACCCAGAATACGTATCTCGTATTCCGTATTACGTATAAAGAATTTAACGCCGGCGGTAGTCGATTGAACGTTTTCGGCTTTTACATCTGCCGCGGAATGAATACTAAAGGTGCTTTTTTTATCCACCGGAAAATTAAGATAATAATCTTTATGCTCGTCATCGGCATTGGCTATGGCAATCTTAGGAACAGCAGTGCCATTTATTGTTTTACGGTAACTGCCGGCCAGGCCTTCAAACAATTTTCCCTTGGCCTTTTTATAATTTTCAAAACTGCCGCCGTGCGAGGGAAGATGCTCGGGATAAAGATTGGTAAACACGGCAATGTCAAAATCTATGCCTACGTTTCGCCACTGGTTAATACCTTCTGAAGTTACTTCCATTACACAATACGTACAGCCGGCCTTTACCATTTGCCTTAAAATTTTCTGCAAAGTAAAGCGGCCCGGCATGGTCATGTGGTAGGGATTAAGAATTTCCCTGTCAGCTATGCGGATATTGGCCGTACCCATGAGACCGGTTTTGTGGCCGCCGGCGGTAAGCGCAGACCAGATAAAATTGGCGGCCGTGGTTTTGCCTTTGGTGCCGGTCAGCCCGATCATTATCATTTTGCGGCTTGGGAAGCCGTAAAAAATTGCGGCAGTGTAGGCCAGCAATAAATGATAAGCAGAGAGTAAGCTTTTCGGAATGAGTTTTTTGATAAAAGCCTTCATTACTGATGAAGTCTAGCACTTTAATAACGGATTTTTCAACACGGCGTTACTTAGACCGAGGAATAAAAACATGCTAAAATACGAAGGTTAAAAATGCCGGGGTGGCGAAATTGGTAGACGCACTACCTTGAGGTGGTAGCGCCCGAAAGGGCGTGCAGGTTCGAGTCCTGTCCCCGGCACCACTCCTTCGCTCCTGACGGAGCTACCCCATTCTTCGTAGTAGTAACTACTACGAAGAATGAAGAGGTGCAAGCATTTCTTCGCTCCTGGCGGAGCTACGAAGTGCAGGCATAAACAATCAGCTGTGGTTGTTTTTTTAGGCCTCTGCTTTTTTATAATATGAAATTGTGGCATTATGAAATTAGACAACCAACCACGGAGGAAGCATGCGCCACGCTACCATCGTTCGAGACACGGTTCCGCCGCTCAAACCAGAATATTGGCATAAAGCCTACGGCGCAGATGGCTTGTACGACCGTTACTCGCGCGAAATCTGCCATTATGCGGGAAATGGCTTAGCCAAGCCAGTTCCGGCCCGCGTCAGCCAGGCGGTATTACTTGTTCTGCAAGCCGCAGAACTCAGCTGGACGACCGATACACTGGACGAAAAAGTGAGCGGACTGATCAGCGGCGATGAACAGGCACTGTCCGAACTGAACGGCGATCTCCACACCATCGGCTTTTACGCCGCGCACTCCGGAGGCTCGCATTCGGTGGAGATCGGGCAGTTCGAGTAATCGTGTAACCAGATCTCCTGCCGAGAGCGCGGTCTTTCTTAAGCGCTCTCAAAAATCCCTCTGGATGGGAACGATTTGGGGAAGCGAGCGTCTGAGCAACGTCGCTTTCTCGCTGGCCGCAGCGGCTTCGCTGCGGCCAGAATCTTTATGATATGATTAAACAAAGAATTAAACTCCAAGAATGAGCAGAAAAAATCCAGAAAATCCCAGTCAGTTTTCCTTGGATATAAAAAAAGATGGACCGCCGGCGGCTACGGTAAATCATGAAAAGGAAACAGGCGGCGAAGCTTTACCAAAAAAACAGGTGCGGCCAAGGTTAGAAATTCCCGAACAAAACGAAATGTTTAGAGTTGCTGAAACGCACGGCATTAAAGCACCGGAAAAAGCAAAAACAAAACCAATAAAATTAATGGGCAAAAGAAAAAGGCCGCAACAAGAAAAACAACTGGAATTAAAAAATATTTTTACCGGAATGGAAATCGGCCATAAACGCATTATAGAAAAAAGGGGCCGAGTCGGTAAATTTTCTGTGACGGTAGAGAAAACCGGCGAAAACACCATTACCTGCACCATAACAACCGGCGATCAAGCGTGGAAATGCGAATTTCATCTTGATTCGGACGGTAAATTGATTTTTGACAACAATCAGTGGAATGAACAATACCGAGAGATGTTGCAACCGCCGCCCGGCCAGCTGGATGCCATGAAAAGCGCGGCTAGACAATTTATTGTTGATTTTGCGGACGGTAAAAAAAGTGAAGTCGAACAGGCATCAGCGCGAGATTAGCTGTCATGCGATGAAGGAACAGACAGAAATCCCAATAGAAACGATAATTACTGATCGTTGATTTTCGCGCCAGTTTTAGGTAATGTTAAAAGCCTCGGACGCATAGCTCAGCTGGTTACCTGCCTGCCGGCAGGCAGGGAGCGTCTCGTTTATTCACCCGCCAAAATTTGCGCGGTTAGCTCAGTGGTAGAGCACTTCGTTTACACCGAAGGGGTCGTAGGTTCAATCCCTACACCGCGCACCACGTTACGCAGATTTTCGGCGGGCAGGCCGAGTAGGTCCTCCGTTCGAATCGGAGTGCGTCCATCAATAGAAAATCAGCCCAAAAGCTGTTTTTTTATGGCAAAAAGGCCGATATTGCCAAAAAAGCGACATTGTGGCCAAACCATTGACAAAAGGTAGATTATATGATAATATACACCCTGCGTGCCTAATCCTGGGTTCTCTCCTAGGATTAGGCAGGCACTGTATTATATACAGTGCAAACTTTTAAAGGATCTTTGAAATTCAGCCTGAAATCCTGCGTCCACTAAGCCTTATTGGCTTAAACGATGGGGATGAAGGGCAAATGGTTACCCAGGTTTTGGAATGAACATTCCAAAATAGTCCCGTAGGGACAAACTTCTGCCCCGAGGCTATCGAGGGGCGGTAACACTTCGAAAGTGTTTGGGAAGTTTTGGTATGAAGCTTGAAGCGATTCACAGAACCAGTCTCGGTCAGAGACTCTTGCTGGTGATGATAGGCTTACCTGTGCTGGCTCTTACTTTTCCGAATATAGCGGCCGCACAGAGGCAGACTAGCTTGCAAACAAATACCACTTTCGAAATAAAAATAGAAAAAGATTCGTTAATCGAAATTATTAACAGCTTAAGTGTTGATACCACTGAAATTCAGGCTGATGAATTAGAGCTTATTGCCTCCAAAATTCAAGCCGATGCTCTGCAGGCTCGCAAGGACGCTCTTCATAAATACTTTACTGAAGTTCGTCCGTCCAAGTTTGTAAATTCTGTCGATACTTTGGCCGCGTTGCCTCATTGGCGACAAGTTACGGCCATTGCCTTCGTTGAATCTACCCTTGGCAAGCGCTGCTTTGCAGAAAATAACTGTTGGGGTATTAGCCCGGGTGGAAAACTCGCCAAGTATAAAACCTTGGAGGAAGGCATGAAGGCTCATAATGACCTCATCGCCCGCAGGTATTCAGAAAAAACTTATCAGCAAATGAACTGCGTATACGTTCAGCCTTGCAACCCCCGCTGGGTCAAAGGCACGCTTCAAATAGAAGCCGAACTTGATAAGCATGTTGAAGCAAGGCTTCAATAAAGAATTGTCGCCCTTTGGGCCGACAAACAAAAAGACTCTCTTTTGGGAGTCTTTTTGTTTTATGTGAAAAATTAGATAGAGGCCATCAGCACTTTGGCGTCGTGGGCGAGGGAAGCCTTTACCGATTCATCGGCAATAAAAGGTAAATTTAAATCAACATTTTTTAAATTTACCTCAAGGGCGGCCTTCATAAAAATAATTGAAGCCAGAACATCTGCCCGAATGGACCCGCTGACAAAATTAAACGCGCTTTGGGCCAGGGCCATACCCGAAACAAGCTCCTTGGCCGCGTTTAGCGGCACGCGCGCCGAGGCTTCAGCGGCATTGCTTATTTGTTTGGCGTCCTTTGGTCCTGAAAAAGCCTTCATTAATCGACGGTAAGCCTCGATGTCTTCATCAGCGAATTTCTGCAAATTTTCCAGTTTTTTTTTGGCCTGAAGCAAAAAATCGCGAGCTTCTGGTTTGGCATCTGCGCGAGCGACAACGATTTCCAGGGACATAACCAACAAGGCCATGCCCAAGGCGCCAACTACTCCGGCCACCGAGCCGCCGCCGGGAGTTGGTTCGCTACTCGCCGCAGAAGATAAAAAATCTTTTAACTTTTGGTCCCAAACTGAATGGCTCATAAGTTCTGCAATTTAATTGCCTTAATTAAATTTTTAAAAATAAGGGCTGAAGTCAAAGCACCAACGCCGCCGGGAACGGGTGTTAGCGCGGCCACCTTACCGGCAACTTTTTCGGCATCTACATCGCCCACCAAGCCTTCGGCCGTAGAGTTGATGCCGACGTCAATTACAATTTGCCCCTCACTAAAATAACTATCGTCAAAATACTTAGCATGGCCGATGGCGATTATGACAACGTCGGCTTTCTTCATAACTTCTTTTATGTCTTTAGTGTGAGTATGGCAAACTCTAACTGTGGCGTGGCGGTTTAAAAGCTGGGGCACGAGCGGACGGCCGACCGTGCGCCCGCGGCCGACAACTACCACATTTTTGCCGTCGAGTTCGCTTTGGCTTTCGGCCAATATTATACAGGCGCGCGGCGTGGCCGCCAAAATTGCTTCATCTTCATGACCTGATAAAACTAAGCCTAAATTCGTAAAGGTCAGCCCGTCAATGTCTTTTTTCGGATTGATTTTTTCTAAGGCCCGGTTTGCATTCAGGTGAGAAGCCAGCGGCATTTCCAAAATAATACCGTGAATGCTTGAGTCGGCCGAAGCTTGAGATATTTTACTTTCAAGCTCTTCCTGACTAACCTGTGTATCCAAATTTATCAAATCAAAAACCACACCTAAACTTTCCGCCAGCTCCTGTTTGGATTTTATATAAGATGCGATTGCCGGGTCTGCAGAAGCGGCTATGGCGCACATACGAGGCACCAGGCCTTTGGCCGCTAAACGGGTAACAGCCTGCTTGAGCTCTGCCTTGATCTCGGCAACTAATTTATCTGATTTTAGAATTATTGTTTGCATAAAGGTTGGTGGGGCAGGGGTCGGCCGTTGGCCGACCCCACACCTGCCGAGGGTCTAGTGCAGACGCCTAATTGAACTGCCCTTACGGCCACTCTTACGCCTTGTCGGCCTCGATTCGGTTGAGGCTGGCTTGTCTCCAGGTGAGGATTCCGGCTTTTTCGAGAAGCCCGGACAATTACGGTGGCCCAGGTCGCCGTAGTACTCATTTCCGCAAAACGTGCACCAACGCGTACGCCGGACATCATCCCTCAAACACATCAGATCCTCCTGACTAAGGTATATTGTAAGAATAACAAAAAACTGCTGAATGCAGTAGTTATTGACTTAAAGATTCAAGCAAACTATTATTAAGCGCACGGGCGTGTAGCTCCCATCCTACGTTCTCGTTGCACTCGAACTTCGGAGGGCAAGCAGTGTCTAGTTCATTGCTTCGCCTACCCTTCGGGGCTTGGGTGAAAACCTAAGCGAAGTAGGGGGCGTGTAGCTCAGCTGGAAGAGCGTCTTGCTTATACCAAGATGGCCGTAGGTTCGAGTCCTACCACGCCCACCAAAAAATCCCGTAACATTAAGGGATTTTTTTTAATTGGTAAAAAAGAATTTTTTTATTCACACTGGGCAATCAGGGGTTCGGCTTGAGGTGTAAGGGTCGAATCAATTTTCACGGCATTGGTCAAATCAGAAAGCGCGCGTTTTTTATGTCCTAAAGCCAAATAACAAGCTCCCCGGCAATAATAGGCCGAAGCGTTGTTCGGCGAACTTTTTATGACCTGGTCGGCATCATGCACCGCGCCCTCATAGTCTTTCCATTCCATTTTTATCTGGGCACGCTTCAGATAGGCGTCAATGTTGTCGGGCATAAGCTTAATAGCCTCATTAAAATCCTCCAGGGCCGAAGCGTGGTTGCCCATAACTAAACGGGCCTGGCCGCGATCTTCATAAATACCGCTGATGATCATAAAACTGTAATCATCGCCGGTGTTGCGCTCTAGCGCCTCGTCGTAATCTTGAATGGCGCCGGTGGTATCAC
>MFES01000032.1:6678-14747 GCA_001779955.1 Candidatus Doudnabacteria bacterium RIFCSPHIGHO2_02_FULL_46_11
CCGAGGTCGCTATAAGCCATGCCCCGCGCATAGTAAACTTGCGTCATTTTAGGGTTGCAGGCCAGGGCTTTTGTATAATCAGCCAGGGCATCACCTGCTTCACCAAGCTCGGCCATGGCCTGGCCGCGCGCCAAATAAGCCTCGGCGTTGGCCTCGTCAATCTTCAAGCAATTATTAAAAGCCTCAATAGCCTCTTCAAACTTGTAATCCTTAAGCTTCTGCTGGCCCAAATAGCAATAATCGACCGCGCTAAGTTCAGCGGGCTGGTAAGGCTTATCGGATCGATTTTTGAATATTTTTTTTATCCAAGAGGCCATCGCTTTATTCTAATTATATAACTGTTACCGAAGCAATGCTATCACCAATCTCAAGTTTCATGATACGCACTCCTTGGGTGGCCCGGCCGAGCGTCGGAATGGTTTTTAACGGCACGCGTATGGCCTGGCCCTGTTTGGATAAAAGCACCAAGTCTTTTTCGCTCTCACTTGAGACGATAAAACTGGCGACAACCCTGCCGGTCTTACCGGTTACTTGCATGGCTTTGATGCCGCTGCCGCCGCGATGCTGAACCTTAAATTCCTTGACTTCAGTGCGTTTGCCGTAACCGTTTTGGCCAATAATCAATAGTTCGCCAAGATCCTTGGGGTCAACTATATCCATGGAGGTAATATGATGCTCTTTTTTTATTTTCATGCCCCGCACGCCGGCCGCAGCCCGGCCCATGCCCCGCACATCTTTCTCGGAAAAACGAATGGCTTGGCCATCTGAAGCGGACAAAATAATGTTGCCGTCGCCGAAAGAGCCCTTAACGAATTCCAAAGCATCTTCTTTTTGCAATTTTATGACAATAAGCCCGGAGCGCCTGACGTTGGCAAAATCCTCCATGGCCGTTTTTTTGATAACGCCTTGGCGGGTGGCCATGACCAAAAACTTGGGCCGGGCGTCTTTTTTGTACAAGGTATAAACTGCGGTAACCTGCTCATTTGGCCCGAGCTGCAGGAAATTAACCAAAGCGCTTCCTTTGGAGGTACGCGAACCTTCGGGCAATTCATAAACCTTGGTCTGGAAAACCTTGCCGGAATTGGTGAAGAAAAGTATATCGTCGTGAGTATTGGCCTGGCGCACATAGCGAACGACATCCTCTTCTTTTAGTGATTGGCCAATAACACCTTTGCCGCCTCTGCCTTGAGTTTTATAAATTGTAGCCGGCACCCTTTTAACGTAGCCGCCTTCGGTAATCTGGAAAATTACGTCCGCCTCGGGTATCAAATCCTCCTCGCTGAACTCGCCCACCCCGCCTTTGACCAATTTGGTACGGCGCTCATCAGCGTATTTTTCCCTTATTTCAACCAGCTCCTTTTTGACCATGGCGGCAATTTTTTTCGGCGACTTAAGCAGGTCCTCAAGGTAAGCGATTAAATCTTTTTTCTCTTTCAGTTCATCGTCAATTTTCTGTCGCTCCAGGCCGGCCAACGACTGCAAGCGCATTTCCAAAATGGCATTGGCCTGAATTTCGGAAAGTTTAAAATTTTTGATTAGAGCCACACGGGCCTCATCGCGATCCTTCGACTTCTTGATGGTGGCGATGACTTTATCAATATTGTCGAGCGCCTTCTTTAAACCTTCTAAAATATGTTCGCGTTCCCTGGCGCGCTGCAATTCAAAGCGGCTGCGTCGGCTCACAACCTCTACGCGGTGTTTGAGGAAATGTTCAAGTATATCCTTTAAATTCAAAACCTGCGGCTCAAGACCGTCAATAAGAGCCAAGGCGTTCATATGGAAGGTGTCTTGAAGTTGAGTGTATTTGAAAAGCTGGTTTAAGACTTTGTTCGGAACCGATTCGCGCTTCAGGTCAATAACGATGCGCACGCCGTCTTTGTCAGACTCGTCGCGCAAATCGCGAATGCCGTCCACTTTTTTGTCGCGCACCAGCTCGGCGAATTTTTCCAAAAGGGTAGCCTTGTTGACCCGATAAGGAATTTCGGAAATGATGATTTGGAAATTATTTTTCCCTTCAACAATTTCAGTTTTGGCCCGAACGACCATGGCCCCTTTGCCGGTGGCGTAGGCATGCTTTATCGCCTGCCAGTCGTAAATTATGCCGCCCGTGGGAAAATCAGGACCCTTGATGAATTCCATCAAGTCGTCACTGGTCAGTTCCGGATCATCAATCAAGGCCGAAAGCCCGTCTATCAGTTCGCCCAGGTTGTGGGGAGGGATATCGGTAGCCATGCCCACGGCAATGCCCAAAGTCCCATTCATCAGAAGCTGGGGGATACGGGTGGGCATTACCACCGGTTCCTTAAAACGGCCGTCGAAATTGTCCCGGAAATTAACAGTGTCCTTATCAATGTCAGCCAATATCTCTTCGGCAATGGGCGTAAGCTTGGCCTCGGTGTATCGATAAGCCGCGGCCGGGTCACCGTCTAGCGAACCAAAATTTCCTTGGCCGTTAACGAGCGGGTAGCGCATGGAAAAATCCTGGGCCAAATGGACCATGGAATCGTAGACGGCGGCATCGCCGTGCGGGTGATATTTACCCAAAACGTCGCCGACCACCGTGGCCGATTTCCTGTGCTTGGCCGTGGCGCGAAGCCCGAGTTCGTACATCGAATAAAGTATGCGGCGATGGACAGGCTTTAAGCCGTCGCGCACGTCAGGCAGGGCGCGCGAAACAATTACGCTCATGGCGTAATCCAAATAGCTTTCGCGCATCTCGTCTTCAAGCAAACGCAATTTTACGGTGCCTATGTTTGGATTTATCGGATTATTGTCTTTAGCCATTTTGAAAATTAACCTCTCGGTTGCCAGGAATCAACCACTTCCACCTCGAGCACTTGGTTAAATTCGCCTTGTGACTCATTTTGGTAATGCAGGCCCTCAAAAGTAAGCTCGTAACTGCCGTTTAGGACTTGCGAAAAATAAACGCGGCCTTCAGCAGATTCGCCCGCCGGCAATAAAGGCACAAACTGCCTGCCTTCGCCGTTTGTCACTTTTTCCACCAGTATTGATTCTTCGGCGCCAAGGGCCTTAAAATTTATGCGGGCGACCGGTACCGTCAAATCGGCAAAAGTGGAATTTTGTATTTTGAAATAAACAATAAAAGATCCGTTGACTGTTTCCAGGCTGGTAATGCTGGCGGGGTTTGAAAAAGTTTGCTCAAGCTGGGAATCAATTGAGCTAATCGGATTTTCAATGCCGCTTAGTCCCTGGCTTATTTGACCGGTGATTTGATTAAGATCATTGGCCCCTTCCACGGCCCTATTTTCGGAAGCCGATGTTTCGGAGGTTTGGGAGCGCAAACCGACGTGGTTGGCACTCCATAGCCAAAGCGGAACCAAAATAAATGCCGCGGCAAGCGTGGTTAAAAAACTTACACTTAGTTTGTAATGGTGCGGCTTGCTTTTCAGTTCGGTAAATAAATCAACCATGTTAACGCTGGGGATTTAAAACAACCACGGTAGTCGAATCGGTCATTAAATCTTTGCTCTTTAAAGTCAGGCGGTCTTCAGTTTTCGGCTCACCGCCCATTTCCTTTAGAAACTTATCAGGCGAATCCAAATCAAAAATAACGCCGTTCTGCTTAAAGTAGCAAGGCACGACAAAACGCGGCTCAACCTGTTGTACAATGTGCGAGGCCCATTCCCAATTTATAACGCCGTGGTTGCCGCCGACCGGAACGATCAAAACGTCGATATCGCCCATTTCCTCAAGCTGATGTTCGGTCAATTCACGCTCGCCAAAAACACCCAGGAACCCGATCTTGACCGCGTCTACTTCCAAAAGAAAAACCGTAGCCGGTATTTTTTTAGCGTCGTCGATGCCGGACGGATTGGCAACCGATGGGGGCTGCGGATAGATGCCGCTGATGTGAACGCCTTTAACGTCAAATTCCCCGGCATTTTTTATAATCAAAGGATTGCCGGTCATGCCGTCCGTGTTGCTGTGTAATTCATCCGGCCTGGAAATAACAACTATATCAGCCGCGCCGCGCGGCGGGGTAAGGCCTGAATCTTTATGAAACGGGTCGGTGATGATAGTTACTTCCCCGCCGGTATTGGTAATTTTAAAACTTGATAATCCGTACCAGGTTAAGGTCATTGATATATTGTTAATCCTTAATCATTAATAATGAATCCCGCTTCCGAAGGCAAAGATTAAGGATAGAAATCAAGGATTGACTTATTTATTATAACAAAAATCGGTCTTAATTTCCACTATTTTTACTATTGTTTAACAAGGCAAAGCACTTGCCTTAAACAATCGTATCTGTTACAATTTTCAAGCTTTACCGTCCTGCTATACAGGACAGGCCCTGAAATTAAGGCAGCCCCTTAAGCTTTAAGGCTAAGAGCAAGCCCCGCAATACAACTTCAATCCGTTCTCAAATAATCTTGAATAGTACGCATAGCGCGGACTATTAACCCTTCGGTCAAACAGTATAATCATATACAGTCGAACGGCCGAATCTCAAGATTATTGAAGTTAATATACGGGGCAAGAAAGTTCTAAATATATGACAACTGCAGAAAGTACAGTAACGCAGGTTAGCGCCCCAGTCATGAATTTCGACGATATCAAGTCGATGCAGGACCTTTCCAATAAATACCCGGAAAGCCTGAAGGCGCTAAAAGTAGGCGATGTGGTTACAGGTTATGTAATCTCCGTCGGAAAAAACGAAGTTAGCTTATCCATACCCTCTGTAGGCGTGGGAATTGTCCGCGGCCGCGAGCTTTATGATGACAAAGTCTATCTCCAGAATATGAAATCCGGAGATGAAATCGCTGCTTCGGTTTTGGACCCGGACAATGAAAACGGCATGGTGGAATTGTCGTTCAGGCAAGCCGGACATGAGCGCGTCTGGAGCGCCTTGCGCGAGAAAATGGATAAAAAGGAAATTTTGGATACTAAAATTCTTGATGCCAATAAAGGCGGCCTGATTGTCGAAATCAACGGCGTTACCGGTTTCTTGCCGGTGTCGCAACTTACCACCGCCCATTACCCGCGCGTCGAAGACGGCGCCAAAGACCGCATCTTGGAAATTTTAAAGAGCTACATGGGCCAGACCTTCCGGGTTCAGGTAATCACCGCCGACCCGAAAGAAGAAAAGCTTATCGTTTCAGAAAAGGCCGTGGTTGAACCGGAGCTTGAGCAGAAAATGGACCAGCTCAAAGTCGGCGACATTATCGAAGGTACCGTAACCGGC
Organism: Candidatus Doudnabacteria bacterium RIFCSPHIGHO2_02_FULL_46_11; assembly: GCA_001779955.1. Lineage (GTDB taxonomy): Bacteria > Patescibacteriota > Doudnabacteria > UBA920 > 2-02-FULL-46-11 > 2-02-FULL-46-11. The sequence goes on from MFES01000032.1 coordinate 11,885, forward strand.
GTGGTAGATTTCGGCGCTTTCGTTAAATTCAACAAAGACCAAGACCTCGAGGGCTTAGTGCACATTTCCGAACTCGCTTGGCAGAGAATTGAAAATCCCAAGGATATTATCAAAGTAAATGATCAGGTTCGCGCGCAAATAATTTCTATCGAAGACAACAGGATATCGCTTTCCATCAAACGGCTGCAGGCCGACCCCTGGCAGGATGCGGTAAAGAAATACTCCACCGGCCAGATTGTAAAAGGAAAGGTTACTAAGGTCTTGCCGTTTGGCGCTTTTGTAGAATTAGATTCTGAGATCCAGGGTCTTGCTCACATTGGCGAACTTGGCGATCCTACTCCTAAAGATGTAAACGATGTTTTGAAAATCGGACAGGAAAAAGAATTCAAAATTATAAACATCGAACCTGAAGAACATCGGCTTGGACTTTCCCTTAAAGCTTTAACCCAAAAGGAAGAGCCAAAAGCGGAAACTAATGCCGAACCAGAAAAACAAGACTCCTAAATACTATTGATCAAAAAGAATCGCAGTCCCGTAGTGTCCGCCCTGTGCGGACTACTACTGGGAGTCTAAACACAAGAAAAAAGCGGTTGAAAAACACCGTTTTTTTTGTTATAATTTATTATAATGGTCTGGTGCCCGAGCAGTTAGGGAGCGGTCTGCAAAACCGCGTACACGGGTGCGAATCCCGTCCAGACCTCCAATAAATGTTTATGAAATTTCCACCTAAACCCAAGACGCCTTATATTTTCAAAACTCCGCAGGACAAACAGATTTTGAAAAAATTGAATAATTTGGCGGAAAAAACATCAAAAAAAGATGAACCTTTAGTTAAGTTTCTGTATACACAACTAGAAGACGATTGGCGAACCCCGCTGGAACAATACATTGACAAACTGTTAAAATAGCTTAATTGCCCGGGTGGTGAAATGGCAAACACTCACGACTTAAGATCGTGCGCCGAAAGGCTTGCGGGTTCAAGTCCCGCCCCGGGCACCAATAAGGAACTTTGTCGGAATTGAAAATATGGCAATTCCCTTAAAACCAGTTAAACAAAGCCCGGCCATGTGCGGGCCGGCAAGCCTAGTTTCTCTGCTGGGTTTTTATGGCCTCGAAAAAACCGAGCAAGAACTAGCTGAACTATGTGGCACTGATTTGCAAAAAGGGACAAGCAATCAAAAACTCATAAGTGCTTTGCAAAACCTGGGTGTTAATGTTTTGGCTTCTGAAAATGGCACCTGGGAAGTTTTACAAAACTTGATAATGCGCAATGTTCCGGCGCTGGTGGGCTGGCAGTCGGAAAAAGAGGATCATTTTTCCATAGTTACTGATATCAGCGATGATGAAGTAACTTTAATGGACCCGGAAATCGGTCAATTTAAAAAAATTGCCAAAGATGAATTTATGGCTAATTGGTGGGATAGTGATTGGCAAACGGGCAAGGTTTTAAAGCAATGGTTCGCGACGATTGAAGTGGTGAATTAGGTCTGGACAAATCGGTAAAAAAATGTAAAATATATTTTGCGCCGCGGTAGCTCAGTGGTAGAGCATTCGCCTGAAGAGCGATTGGTCGTCAGTTCAATTCTGACCCGCGGCACCACTTCTTCGCTCCTGACGGAGCTCCGAAGTGCAAGCATTTCGGGAGCGAAGAAGTGTCCTACGAAGCTTTACGCGAAGTAGGACACCCATACACGCGCGGGTATCGTATAATGGCTATTATGCGTCCTTGCCAAGGACGAGAAACGGGTTCGACTCCCGTTACCCGCTCCAGAAGCCTATCAGCTATTTATAGTTGGTAGGCTTCTGGATTTTCGGGAACGGCAAAGCCGTTACGCCGCCTTGGGGCTCCGAAGGGTGCCGGCGGGCACAACCTATCGGCGCAAGAAACCCGGTCTTTGGCGAAGCCAAAGTTTCTTACCCGCTCCAAGAAAAAACCGTTACCATTTATGGTGGCGTTTTTTTCTTAACTGCGATTGGATAAAAGTAGCAATTTTTTGTTATGATTGGTTTATGAAGCTCATGATTCTTAACGGTCCTTGCGCAGTTGGCAAAAGCACTATCGCGGCCAAACTACATGAACTAATCCCATTGTCTTTTTTACTTGATGTAGACGCACAAATGCGTTTTATTAGTCACTATCGTGAATACCCCGAGGAACGCAAGAAAGCTACAATTGCGATTTCTGACGTGCTAATAAACGCAATGCTTGAATTGGGCCACGATGTCATTGTCGATAAAATGATTTTTCATGAGGAAATACTGGATTCCTACTATTCTCTGGCGGAAAAATATAATGCAAAAGTTTACGAAATTATTCTTTGGGCACCAAAAGAAGTCATTTTGCAACGAGCCGATGATCGAGGTTGGCGAAAAGATGGTTTGCTTACACCGGAAAAATTAGAGATTTTCTGGGACAAAATTAATCAGCTTAAAGAAAATAGGGCTAATGCGGTAATTTTTGATACCTCTAAGATGAGTGAAGAACTTGTTTTTCAAAAAGTAAAAAAGCTTGTTATTTAAATTTCTATTCATTCCGATAAAACACGTAAAAAAGTCATCAGCGAAAAGTGATGGCTTTTTCTTTTTGCTATAATAAACCCATGCAGACCAAAACCTCAAAACTATATGATTGGCTGTTTGTTGTTTTCGCGAGCATTCAAGTAGCCGGCGCTTTTATCGACGGCTGGGCGCACGTTCATCTTGATTCCGCGCTTGAAACCTTCTTCACACCGTGGCATGCGGTATTTTATTTTGGTTTATTCGGGGTAAGCGCCCTTGTTATCGGTCAGTATTTACTTAATTTGCGCAAAGGCTATTCCTGGAAAAATGCCCTGCCGCAAGAGTACTTAGTTTCCCTCCTCGG
>MFES01000032.1:14792-21713 GCA_001779955.1 Candidatus Doudnabacteria bacterium RIFCSPHIGHO2_02_FULL_46_11
TGCAATCTTCGGCATAGAGCAAGGAATTGAGGCTCTTTTAAGCCCCACGCATCTACTGCTTGCCATAGGCGGCGCAATAATGGTCAGCGGGCCGCTCCACGCCATTTGGTACCGTCCCAGAAATATTCATACCGGGCCGACTATTATTTCCTTCGCTTTGTTCATGCTGACCATTAACTTCATGCTTCAATTCGTTCAGCCTTTTAATTTCCCGTGGATATCGCCCGCCTTCCAGGCCGCAAACCCGATCAATTTTGAGTACGGCGTGGGTCTGGGCGTGGCCGGCACAATAATATTCACCGGAATATTCCTTGGTATGATCCTGGCCTGCCTCAAACACTGGCGCTTTCCCCTGGGTTCATTCACATTTACGCTCACTCTAAATGCCTTGGCTTTGAGTTTTCTTGAAGGCAACTACCCCCTAATAATTTTAGGGGCATTGGTCTCCGGCATTCTCATTGATCTTCTTTATCAAAGTTTGGCTGGCCGACTCAATCAGGAAAAATATTTGCGCTTGTTTGGTTTCATCACACCCGTGTTGATTTTCCTGCCATACGAGCTGGTGATTATGTCCACGACCGGAACAAATTGGTCAGTTCATATGTGGGCGGGGAATATTCTTATCTCCGGCATTGCCGGGCTGCTCATGACGTATTTAATAAAACCACCCGAACCAATAGCGTAACAACCACGTAACGGCCGTGCTATGGTTGTTACGCCAACAAACGGCTCAAGAATTACAACGCGTAATAGCTACAATGTTTCGTTCTCTCGAGGGTTAGGGAAATCTTAGCTTGCTCCTCGGCAAACCGAACCTTCCTTAATAAATATAAAAACGCCTAGGCGTTTTTATATTTATTCAATTCTTCATCATTTATTACATCTGCGCTTTCCCAGGCAAGCTCAAAAAGAGTGCGTAAAGATAAAAATATATCTCTGCTTCTTATAAGCACGGCAAATAATTTTGGCGAATAAGAGAAAAACGCTACTGTATCATCAAATAAAACATTGTCAGTTAGAAACTGGGTATCTTTTTTTGCAAATCTGTGCTGATAAAATTCAGTATGTTCTGTATTGGCCGCGTATTTTAAATCTTCATGGCCCATAGTTAAAATTTCTTTAATTTTTATTTCACCCTTACTAGATTTTATTTTTAATTTTTCAGGAACATCTGGAAATAATTCTTCTACGTCGCGAATGGTGGCAAAAAAACGAATCTCTTTAGCGGCAATTATTTTTTCATAAACTTGACGCATGCCCTCTTTGCCTTCAAATAACTGCACTTGGGGCTTATCTTTTTTGGCGTTGTAAATAGCAAGAAGGTTTGGCAAAAATCTTTTCACCAGTTCCTGCTTATGATAAAGATCATTAATAATTTTTTCAGGAGACTCGGCCACATAAAGAGCTTTAATGCTTCTCGGTACAATACTCGCCAAGCCCTTACTTTGTAGGCTATCGAGAATGAGATAGGTGGTGGGCCTTTTTGTACCTGCCTTTTTAGAAATACTCTCTACTGAAGCCTCACCCAACTCCAAAAGAGCCAGATAAACACTGGCTTCTTTTTGATTCAAACCTACTTTTTCGAATAGTTCTTCAAGCTCCATATAATAAGTTTATTCAATCTTCTCTATTTTGTCAATTTTTTTGACAAATAATCCATTAGGGCCTTGAAATGCACGATTTAAGGGCTTTAAATTCTCAAATCAAGTCATAAAGATTGACAGTAGTCAATTTATTTGATAAAGTAACTGCAAATAAAACTCACCCAATAAGCCAAGGAGGCTTTATGTTCCGCACCGCACTGTTCGCCGCCTTATTGTTGACCACTCTCACGGTCAACGCACAGGCCCAGCAGACGTTCTACATCGAGGTGCAAAATGTCGTGCATAAGTCCGACATAACCCCTCAAGTGGACGTCTACTCCACCAAAAAGTTCAACGATTCCCTTGGCATCTTTGCCTGGCTTTTGATTGGCCAGCAATGGTCCGAGGGGCTCGTGGGCGTGATGTATACGCCTAAGAACTGGCTGGAGCTTGGCCTGGGGTATGGCCTCGAACATGATGAAAACCCTGGACGTTACGTGGGTCAAATCGTGCTCGTGCATGGTCCAGCTTCTCTCGCGATTATCGGAGAGAACGGCGGTAGCGGAAGTTGGTACAAGATCGAGGGTTTGGTTGACCTACGACGCAACTTCAGCCTTGGCATTATTGGGCAGAGGTTCGTTGGTTTGGGTCCTGAGCTGCAATTTGAGCTCGGAAAAACCGGACTCCGTATCTGGGGAGCGCCTGTAATGTATGATGTTGAGGCGCGGACCACCAACACGCTACTAGGGCTTCGGTTGAAATATTGACCGTAGCAATGGATCAGCTGCCGGAGCCTGCTAGGGACTTGGCAACAGAACCCTAGAAATCGCGGATCCGAAGAGCCGCGTCGCGAAACTCCAAGTGAGTTTCGTGGCTGTCCCGAGATGTGTATCTCGGCTGATAATTCCGAAGGGATGAAACAGCAAATATGATAACGCGTTAAGGAGGCCTGGTGTCAAACAACAATGAAGTCGAAGCCAAAATCCGAACCACAGATCTCACCGAGCAGCAGGAATACGCGGTGAGACGCAGCTTGGATCTGCCAATCAGTCCTGAAATGTCGCAAAAGTTTTCTACTCTTGGCGAAGTTTTTTTCAAGAGGGCTGCGTGGTTGGGGCTATCCAAATTGGGGAAACTAGACACCTAAATCACAAACCCTGCATTGGCTATACGCTAATGCAGGGCGAAGTATTGAATAGGACTTTTTTTATTCGTTGGCTAAAAGACTAACTATATCCGACTTGGTTACAACCCCGACTAAAACATGATCCGCGTTCACCACTGGCACAATGCTCAAATTTTTATCGATCATTAGCGCGGCCAGTTGGTGAATGTCCAGATCGGCATTGACTACCTCAAACTCTTTGCTCATTATTTCCCGAACTTCCGTAGCCAAAACTTGAGAAATTTGTTTTTCTACCTCGTCGCCGTCCAGGGGATTATCCAAATAAACCGCGCTTCCCAAAATCCCTAGGAATTGAGGAATACGAATGGGCTTTTCAATTTTGAGCAAATCGTCTTCGGTGACGACCCCGACCACGCGGTCGTTCTCGACCACGGGCATTCCGGAGAATCGGTTCTCGGCTAAAATCCGCGCCACGTCGCTTACTTGAGTTGCGGGTGCGCAAGCGATTACTTGTTCGGTCATGATGTCGTTTACTTTTGGCATAATTTTATTCTAGCTAATAATTAGTATTTTTACTGCATATGCAGTATTGTTGCTTAATTTGTTACTTACCTGATTACATTATAGCTTAGCCGCGCTTTGCCAAGCAATTTCAAACAAAAGTTTAAGTGAATTGGCGAAAGACTGGTTTTGGATTTCAAACGCCGCGTTTTCATTGGGTTTGAATAATACACCCATAACAATATCGTCGTAGATATTTATTTCCGCGGCCGGCAGGCCGGTAAAGGTGCTGTCTAAAACTCGGTATTCACCCACGGCCTCCATTTTCTTTTTGCCCTTATAAGTAGTTTCGTAAAAATATTTCGCCGCTTCGTTTTTCACAACCAAAACTTTTTCTTTAATGCCTTTTTCGGCCCTGGCTTTAACATGCTCTTTACCGAATTGGTCAAATTCGGGTAAATATTGACTCAAATCCAAGACTGAATAAATCACTCCTTTTGATTGCAGAGTGTGATTATAAATATTTTTTATTCCTTCACGTCCCTCGAAAAAACGGATTACCGGCTTAACGTCGCTTTTATACACTAGCTGAAGATCCGATAACAATTCTTTGGCCTGATTAAAATTTCGCTCGGCCTGATGTTTTTTATTTTCCAGATATTGCAAAAAACGTGAAGGCGGCTCGGCTGCGTACAGTATTTTCTTTTTACCCAAAATCGCCCGGCTAGCCAAACCATACAAAGCCAGACGCTCGAGAATGTCATAACCGGTGGTGCGGTTGATTTGCGCCGCCTTGCTGACACTTCTGACATTACCTTGCCCCAATTCCAGCAGGGCCAAATAGACTTTGGCTTCATTTGGCTGCAATGCCAGTTTATCAACCCGTTCTACCAACTTATAATCCATCCCGAATGAAGTCTCAGTTATTTACTAAATAATCTTTACTAACCGTTATCTAAATAAGGGGTATGTAAGGTCTACCATTGAACGGAAACCGAAGGTTTCCTACTTCATACGGGATCCATAAATTTAGTATATTTACTCCTGCGTTTTGTGTCAAATGCTTTCGACAAAATAGATAATGATAACAAAATCACCAATGAATAAAGGATTTTTCGCCTAATTATTGACTTATTATCTTAACAAATTTGACAGATATGAAATAATACTGCGTTAACCTACTCATAGGTTAACCGCTTCCCCGGGCGAACCGGGTAAGTTTAAGGGGGCCCAATGACAAGCCACCCAAAATACCAAACTATCCTCACCCAACTGCTGGGGGCGATGGATAGCTTCTTCAACGCATTCGGAGAGGATGCCGTACAATGCGCAGTTGCCACACAGAAAGTGGTGGCTCACGCCGCCCAACTAAGAGTGATGCACATACCACCAAAAGCTCGGGCAGGCATCATCCTGCAGCTTCGCGAGAAAGGCATGGAGCGTAAAAAGCATGGCTACCCAATGTGTTTCTACGAGGTTGAAAAACTCATTAAGGAGCTCGGCGGATGAGTACCCTCAAGAACTACCTCGGCCAGCTGCGGCTCTACTCCTTCGCAGACACGGCGCTGCTGCTCTGGGCCTTTGAGTTCCGCGGCCACGAGTTCGCCGGCGGACTGCTGCTGTGGTGCGCCTTTCTGGCGTATCTGGAATGGCGACACAACCACGGCGACCGCACCCCGATTCCGGGATGGGTTGTGGCTATGCTCACGGTGGCAGGTCTGGTTATGTTCCCAATAATTTCGGCGGCAACATTCCTGTTTCTAGGAATGCTTTACACCCTGAAAAAGCGGGGCAAGTGGGGACTAATCAGCCCGTACCTGCGAGGGCTGCAAACCGCGGCCTTGATCAGTCATCACGCTTCGCCTTATTGGTTGTTTAAAGTGGCGATGGTGATGTGGGCTCGTAATGTCATCGGCGACGCGCGGGATGTGAATCGAGACCGCGCTGAAGGTGTTATGACCAAGCCGGTCATCAAAAACTGGTACGCGCCGCACTGGCGCACAACCCACCGAGGAATGGTGATGGTCACCAGCTACCTTTGGTGGTCAATGAGCACCTTGTCGGTCTGGTGGGTAGCAAGCGCGTGGGTAGTACAAATCATAACTTACAACTGGACCCCGCGGGGTCAGGAGGCAACACAAGAGCCGTGAGAAACAAAAATCTCACGGCTCGCTTCATTATAGACATTCTAACATTCTGCAGAATGTTGGTATGTTATTTGGAGGTTGGGGATTGGAGCTTGGAGTTTAAAGAGCCGAGAGGCTCTATATATATATTTCCATTATCCCTTTTCAGTCGCCCTTGTATTGTAAACCCAGCGGATAATTTGTGCCCGCCACCGCCAAATTTACGGGCAAGCGCCGAAACATCAACGCCTTTATATTCCTCACTGCGCAAAGAAAATTTGACCTCCCCGTTTCTTTGGCGGACAAAAGCCGCAAAACTCGCTTCAGGAAAAGTATTGAGTATTTCGACAATACCTTCATAAGCCTCGTCGTCTACGCCGAGCTCTTTAATATCGTCATGGGTTAAGGCAGAAATTATGGCACGGCTGTTTTTGTCAAAGGTAGCTTTTTCCAAAACATAGGACCAGGCCTTTAGCTGGCCCGGAGTTTTACCGGCAAATAAATTATGGGCAACGGCTGACCGCCTCGCACCTTTCAGTAAAATCTCGCCGGCTACTCGCATGGTTTGGGCATTGGTATTGGCATGCCGGAATGAACCGGTGTCACCCATTAAACCGGCAAGAATGCTGGTGGCCATAACGCCCGTGATATCGGCACCGCTTCCTTTTAAAAATTCATAAATCATTTGCGTGGTACTGCTATAGCTAATGTCTACCCAATTATATTGTCCGAAGTTGGCGTTATCGTGATGGTGGTCTATATTCAATATCCGCTCGCGAACTTTTTCAATACCGGCGATTTGGGTAAGAGCTAAATCGCCGCAATCAAAAATTATTACCAAATCAAAGGCTGTTAAAGGAACATCCAAATCGGAAACCACTTGCTGCTCGCCCAGCAAAAACTGAAGATTTTTAGGCAGGCCGCCTTTGGCTAAAAGGACAACCTCTTTGCCATTGCTTTTTAGAAAAGCGCCCATTGTTAAAATACTGCCCAATGCATCCGGATCAACAAAAGCATGGGCAGTAATTAGTATTTTTTCTTTATTTTCCCAAGGGTAGGGCTTAACGAGCATAGCTCGAATTTCTAATTTTTAATTTAAAATTTCTAAACAATTTTCCAATTTCTAATGTTTATAACATTGGAACATTGAGAAATTAATTGAAAATTGAGAATTGAGAATTGAAAAATTAACTGTCGAGGTCACGGAGGGCTTCGGAAATTTTTTGGGCATGCGCTTCGGACGGATCAGACTTAAATCTCAACTGGGGAATATACTTGGCTCTAAGCCTATCCGTCAAGTATTTGCGCAAACTACGCGTTTCACTCTTCATTGTTTTTAAAATCTCTTCTTCATCAGCGCCATAAATAGAAAGCCAAACTGTGGCAGATTGCATGTTGGGCGCTGCTTCTATCTGCGAAATGGAAACTATGCCCGGCAGATCCATTTCCACGCGCATATAAGCGGCAATCTCTTGCTGTAAAAGCGAGGAAAGCCTGGGGGCGCGGCTTGACCCTTTTCGTGAATGAGTTCTTGACATAATCAACGGGGACAACCCTGTCCGCCGTAAGCGGCGGACCGATTTCG
>MFES01000033.1:0-3007 GCA_001779955.1 Candidatus Doudnabacteria bacterium RIFCSPHIGHO2_02_FULL_46_11
CAAACACCCCTAGAATTAACTCAAAAGTGTTTCCAAGCTATTGGATAGAAAACGCCCTGTATATTTACCCCGATAAATCTTAAAGCTTTGTATTAAAGCTTTGATTATGCTGATTAATAGTAGTTGTGTTTAAAAATTTCATATTATTCCATTCTGCGGTTCAAGATTTAGGTTAATACTTACTTAAGCACTCACTTAAATATGTATATAAATACTGACCAATTTATTACTGCAAGATCAGGCAGAATATCGGGGAAGTTATACAGGGTCAATAGTTTCGTATATTTCTATTGTTTCCTGCGCAGTTCTAACCCACGAAAAATTTTCTGCATGCTTGCGGCCAAGCTGGGACAAAATTTCCTTTTTTGCCAAAGCTTCGCTTATTGCCCGCGCAATATCATTGGAATCCTCGGCGCTGCAATAAATCACTGCCTCCCCGCCCACTTCCGGCAAGGCGGAATTATTCGAACAAACTACTGGCACACCGCAGGCCATGGCTTCAAGCACCGGCAGGGCAAAACCTTCGTACAAAGACGGAAAAGCAAAAACCTCGGCCCCTTGCATGAGCGCAATTTTTTCTTGCTCCGTTATGTATCCGGTGAAAATTATCTCCTGATTATCTTTGGCCGCCTCAAAAATCGGCTCATACTTCCAGCCCTTCCCCCCCGCAATTACCAACTGATAACCACTGTCCAATTCCATAGAATTGGACAGTGCCTGGAAGGCTTCAATTAAACGAATCAAGTTCTTGCGCGGTTCAATTGTGCCGACAAATATAATATATGGCGGTGTTAGACCAAACTTTTGAATTCTAGAATTAATTATAGAATTCGGATTATCAAGAGGTTGATATTTAGTTAAATCAACACCAAGCGGAACCACCAAAATTTTTGCCGATTCAACTTTAAAAATCTCAATCAAGTCCTTTTTCGTGGTTTCTGAAATCGCAATAACGCTTGTTGCCCTTTTTATGCTCACCGGCACAACCACTTTTCTTGAAAACCATTGCCCCTCCGGAAACCAGTCTGGATTTTTATAAATGACTAAATCATGAATAGTTAAAACGCTTTTGCCAAAATACAAAAGCGGAATGACATTAGCAGTAAAATGCACAAAATCGCACCTTTCCTTGATTATTTTCCAGGAAACGTAAATATGAGAATAAAAAAACGGTATTTTGATTTTTGAATTTAAAATTGTAATTTTGATTTTTGAATTTTGATTTTTGAATTCTTTGGCCACATTTCGGTCGTCTTGTTCAAAAAATAAAACAAACTGATTATCTTTATCTAAATCAGTCAGTTCTTTTACCAAGTGATAAATGTAATGCCCCACCCCTGCGCCTCGGCCCTTTTCTTGGTTTAGTATATTTCGGCAATCAATTCCTATTCGCATATCTTTTAATACAAACCGAAACTAGAATAATTTTATTGATTATATTCCGAGTCTGTGGCTAGGCCACGACGAGGAAACCTTATTTAGGGGGAGGGAGGGAGCGCAAGCGACTTGGGAAGGGGAAACGAAGCTCGAAGAGCGTAGTGTCCCCCTCACAATAAGTTTACATTTCTTCCGGAGCATCTATTCCCAAAAGATAAAGGCCATTCTGTAAAACTGTTGCCACCCCGGCCACCACCGCCAATCTTAATTTTTTTAAATCTTCGTTTTGCTCCTGCAGTACCGGGGCAGAATGATAAAAATTATTTGCGGCTGAAGCCAATTCATACAAATACTTGGCTAAAATATTTGGCATAAACTCTGCCGCCGTACGCTCAACAATTTCCGGAAAATGAACCAGCGCCCGCAAAATTTTTACTTCGGCCTCGCCCAACTTTTCGTAATCAACCTTCTTTACATTGATATCGGCCCTGCGCAAAATACTCTTCAGTCGGGCGTGAGTGTATTGCAAATACGGCCCGGTATCGCCATCAAAATTCAAAACCTCGTCCCAGCGAAACACCAGGTCTTGTTTGCGGTTATGAGAAAGGTCGGCGTATTTTATTGCGCCCAATCCCACCATCTTGGCCACCTCTTCCTTTTTGTTCAACCCAGGATTTTTTTCATTGATAATATCCAAGGCCCGCCTGTTAGCCTCATCAAGCAGTTTTTCAAGAGAAATCGTATTCCCCTTACGCGTGGAAATAGCGCCCTCCGGCAAACTCATAAAGCCAAAATCCACGTGCACCGATTTGACGGCATCATGATCATTCATCAGTTCAAAAACCTTAAAAGCCTGGGCCAAATGGTGCGACTGCCGATTATCAACCACGTAAATGTTTTTCAAAAGTTCGGCTTTTTCTTTTTTCGGCAGAATTTCATAACGGTAATAAAGGGCGGCCAAGTCGCGCAGCCCGTAAGTTGTCGCCCGGTCGGTTTTTATGGCTATAAACCGGCCCAGGTTGTACGCTTCCAAATCAACGTAGCGCTCGCCGGTTTCGCCGGTTTTTAAGAGGCCTTTACTGCCCAGCTTTTCCAAAACCTCAGGCATCAATTTTTCAAAAAAACTTTCGCCTAAATGATACTCGAACGGCAAAAGCTTAAGCTGGCTTACCATTTTTTTAAATTCTTTATCACTTACCGAAATAAAAAATTGCCAGAGTTTACGGTTCTCGCGGTCGCCCAGTTCCAATTCGGCAAACTCGGCCTTGGCCTTTTCGCGGATGTCGGGGTTTTGCTCGATTAAATTATTGGCTTCAACGTAAAGACCATTTAACTCCTCAAGCGGGTTGTCTTTAACTTTTTCGCGGCCGTTCAAGTTTTTGTAGGCCCAAAGCAATATGCCGAACTGCGTACCCCAATCGCCGATGTGAGTGTCGGAAACCGTTTTGTACCCAAGCGCCTTAAAAACTCGTTTTAATGAATCACCTATCACGGCGCTACGCAAATGCCCCACATGCGGCGGCTTGGCCACGTTCAGCTGAAAATACTCGACCAGAACCAAACCTTCCTTTTTTTCAGGCCTGGCGCCAAAAGCCTCCGGATGCTCGTTTACCGATTTCAAAACAGACAG
>MFES01000033.1:3020-17459 GCA_001779955.1 Candidatus Doudnabacteria bacterium RIFCSPHIGHO2_02_FULL_46_11
GCCGCAACCAGGGCGGCATTGGTGGCGTAATCGCCGAAATTGCTTTCCGGCGCGCTAATTGAAAACGAAATTTCGGCGCTACCGAAGAAGTCGCTTATTCTTCGGCGGAGCAAATCATCGGGCCGCATAGCTTGTTTTGGTTTGGCAAACATTATTTATACAATAACAAAATCCCCCAGATTCGAAAATAGAGGGGGATTTTTCCCACTGTTCGGCGGCTTATTTAGTTATCCAGCCGAACATCAACACCGCCGCTAGCGCCGTCGTTAAAAGTGTCGCCGGAAAAATTAAAATCAAACACATTGCTGGCGACCAAGGCGATTAAAAGCAGCAGCAAAATAGGCACCAGCCAACCCCAGCCGCTTTTTTCTTTTATGATTATCGGCTTTTCGGTATGCACCTCATGCGTGTGAACGTCGTCGTTCCGGTCTCTTAAAATTGCCATATTGCGTTCTCTTTCTTTAATGCTCAATTTTCACTAGAATTAATAAGTAGTTATTAATCGACCGACTTATGCCTACGCTCGCCCAAAATCGGCAAGCTTTGCATGACTTCACTATATTAGATACCCTGGAAGCCGGCATTGTGCTTTCTGGACAAGAAGTGAAGTCAGCGCGCTTGGGCCAAATGTCACTTAAAGGCAGTTTCGTTAATTTCAAAAATAACGAAGCCCTGCTTGTTAATGCCTACATTTCCCGATATCAAAAAGCCGGACCCGACCCTTCTTACAAGCCCGACCGCGATCGAAAACTGCTTTTAAACGCGCGCGAGCTTCAAAATATTGCCGACCGGAAACATACCGAGGGCTTGGCCGTAGTTCCGCTTTCGGTTTACACCAAGGGCAAGCTCGTAAAAGTTAAAATTGGCCTGGCCCGGGGTAAACGCAAGTTTGATAAAAGAGAATCTATCAAAAAAAGAGAGCAGCAGAGAAAAATAAGACGAATTGTCAACCGTTAAGCATTATTGGTGTCCGCCAAAAGAAAAAATTTGACCGCAAAATCCGAAAAATCCTAACCAAATAAAACTGGCCGCAAAACAAATAACCTCCTCCCCGGTCTAAAGGCCGGGGTTTCCTGTAAGGTACTAAACAACCCAATTTAGTCCGGCCGGACTAAATTGGGTTAGTAAACCCCTCCCCGCGGCAAGACCGCGGGCACCAGGGCGGGTTTGCAACCATTAGTTGCGGCTCCGCCGCTCATTTCAGGCGCGCTCATCCCCTTGCTCTCGGCACGGGGCATTCGCGCGAGGTGTTGTAAATAAAAAAAACGCCCGGCAAAGGCATTTTTTATATCAAACCACAGATTAAATGATACAATCGATTGGGAATTTCACGCATCATAAATCGCCAGCGGCTGCGCGTATATTTTTGCACCGACTCTTCGTCATAAATAGTTACCTGGGCAAAAGGATGCAGCGGCTCAAAACCCACCGCTTCCGCGATCTTTGAGGTCCGCCACAAATGATCATGGTGAGCGACGATTATGGCCTTTTTCAAACCCTGTTTGAGACAAATTTCCGCGGCCTGCATCAAAACTTCGTAAGAGTCCAAATAATTTCCTAAATCTTTTTCATCTACTCTTTTGGTGGTCAGAGTATGGATAATTTTTGTTAATCTTCCAAGTTGTTTGTTTCGTGCTTTCCTCACAATGTGCAGCAATTTGTCCTGAAGATCAAGGCTGGAATGGGCTATTTCCCACTGGGCGATAACCGGCAAATTATAGCGTCTGGACAAATCTTCGGTTAAACGCGCCAAAGCCACATTGCTTTTACCCGGGCCATTTACTCGGCCACCGAAAGACAATGCGACAATTACGTCAGCCTGGGCCAATTCTGAATTAGTGTGCCCTGGCAGGCGCCACTTATAAATAGATTGCATTGCCTTTTTGATAAAACCCATAAAACCAGCTTAAACTTTCGAGCCATGCCTCGTTTTTGAGTTTTGATTTTCATCGTATTATAAAGAACATGGCCAAACTCTGCAATATCTATCTTCCCACCGACTGGGCCAAGGTGATAACAATAAAGATACCGATAAAGTTAAGAACAAAAGAAAGAATCAGAAACTGCCAGTTTTTCATTTTTGAAATACCCATTAGGCCGATGCCGATTTCATCCGGAATCGGCGAGGCCACAATTATCGCACCAAGTACCGGCAAAAACCAGGCGAAGTAAGGGGTGCGGAGCGTTCGGGAAATATGGTTGCCGCCTAGGCGCAAGAAAATCGGAGTAATTTCTTCGAATACTTTATCTTTTAAGAATTTAAAAATAATATAGTCGCCTATTACCGCGCCGGCGCCGGCCAAAACCGCGACATAAATCGGCGGCAAAGTTTTGGCGAAAAAAAATAAAAGCACCGAAGCTGGCGCAACCGTAAAAGTCGAAACAAAAAACATTCCGGCTAAAAACGCGCCCAGATAACCCATTTCCCCGATGCGCGAGATGGTATTTTGCACGAAATCAGAATCGGCAAAATAAAAAAACACCAGCAGGCTTGCAATTAAAAAAGCCGTATTTTTATATTGCCATTTTTTGTATCTTAATAGATACGAATCCATAGCTAGATTATAGCAGTTTTTGAAGGAAAATTTGCATTTGCCGTGCCTATCTATTCACCAAAAACGGCAGCGGGTTTATGGGTGTAGTATCAGGCAAATTTATTTCAAAATGAAGGTGCGGCGGGGTGTTTATGGCATTGCCGGTATTTCCGACAAAACCAGTCACCGTATCGGTATCAACCTCCTGGCCAACATGTAAATTATTGGCAAACCGCTCAAGGTGCGCATAATAATAACGCCGCCCGCCCGCGCCCAAAACGTAAACATAATTTCCGGCAATTTTCCCGACGCCTATTTCATGCACATAGCCGTAGGTTCCGGAAAAAATCGGCGTACCACTTTCGGCAAAAATATCCTGGCCTTGATGAACTCTTTCGCCCTCACCTCTTGGCGCTTCCCAGGTATCGGTTATCCCGGAAACCGGAAGGCCGTAAACCGGCACTAAAACTTGAGTGTCAGGTTCCCGGGCTGAAAGCCGAGCAACTTTTATAGGCAAGGTAAATTTTTCAAAATAATTAGCCGCCTTCTCTTCCCATTCCAACATTTTATCCGGATGATTTTTCGGATATTCAACCAATAAAAAAGCCAGCGACACCAACACTCCCGCAACCAGCAAACCAAGGCCGAATTTTACATACCATTTAATCATTTATCTTTATATCTTTAACCAGTATACAAAATAACGTCATAATACGTTTTTATCATAGTTACCAAGGCAATATTATCATATAACGTAATTTTTTGTACTTTCTCACTAAGTATTATTTTCTAAGTAACCCACAACCAATTATCCCCCCGCACTACTTATAAGCCACTACCAGACGATTTCTTATGAGATTTGAGGCAACCGGCTTTCGGCGCTTTCATCTACATTTAAAGTCGGCGAAATATTATTAATGAAAGGAATTTTATATGTACGCACTCGTAAAAAACAAAATGCTGACATTGGTCATACTTGCCACGGTCCTACTGTTCGGCTGGCAAATGGTGTTTGCCCAGCAGGCTCCGATGGTGGCTAATGCCGGCGTCGTTTGTACAGATACAGGAGGTGTGCTCACGCTCAATAACCCAAACGATACACCGGTTACTGTTAAAGTAACAGCCTCGGGCGGGTTTGACGCCACTATTAACTTGGGCGTTGACGGCGACGCCGCTCAAGGGCGCTTAACCGCTTTGGCTAATGGCACGTACACCATCACCACCTCGGTTACCGGCGGCGCAGTAATTGCCGCCTACCAGGTAACGGTGTCTTGTAACCCGGCGGCTACACTGCCGAACCCTGATCCGGAAATGATTGTGGGAGCCACAGTTACGGCCGGTTGTGCCACGAGCGGCGGGTTCATAACGGCCGACAACTCTAACGACGAAGCAGTATTGGTCAGAGTAACCGGCCCGAACGGTTATTCCCGAGAGGCCATGACTGCGGTCGCGGCGGAATCTAACTTCACCGCCCTCCGCAACGGAATCTACGCGGTTATGACCTGGACAGCGGACGGCACCGTGCAGGTAGACGGCCAAGCCGTGCCTATCACTTGTCCCGGGGGGACTGTTAGCATAAGCGGCGGTGCCGCTGTGGCGGTTGATACAGGGGGTATAGTGGGCGGTATTGGTGGCGGCGTTGATGCCGGTTTCGGAGGGATGGCTAAATAACCTAACCCTGAATGACCCGAGTCTCAGCGCAAAATAATCTGAACTACGGGAACAGGCACCCCTTCATAAAAGCGGTGCCTGTTTTGAATAAAATAGTTGTTGTTATAACCGTCTTAGCCCTATCGCTGACGGCCTTTCAGTTTTACGGTCAAAACGAGCAAAGCGCGGCCTCGATCCAATACTTCAAGCCAAACCAAATTTCCCTTCTGGATATAAACATTAGCGCGCCCATAGTTCCGCTCGGGTTAAAAAAAGACAAAACTCTCCAGGTTCCGGAAAAAGCTAGCGAAGTCGGCTGGTTTGAAAAATCGGCCATGCCGGGGCAAACTGGCACTTTGATAATGGTTGGCCATTACGACTCCGAAACCGGCGAAGGTATTTTTTATAAACTTGACCAATTAAAAATCGGAGAGGAAATAATGCTAACCAATACCATCGGCGAAGAAATAATTTATAAAATAGAAAAAATGGAAAATTATCCGCTCGATAATTTTCCCGATGAACTAGTCTATGGAAATACCGCATACCCCAGCCTGCGCCTAATAACCTGTTCGGGGAATTTTAATGCGGAACTTAGCCGCTACAGCCACAATCTGGTAGTTTATGCTTCACGGAAATAAACCCGCACACCATAACGACGATAAATCTGCATCCGGTGCGACGTTTTTGTTCGCTGAACATCGGTATCAATAAAATATTCAACTTAAAACCAAACTACGATTTGCAAAGAGCACAATCGTCGTTTGGTGTGTAAAAAAACCGTCCCCAAAAAACCAGGCCTGTACCCTGTACTTCGTAGCCAAGTCTAACTTGGCGAAGTAGTGATTTGCTAAAGACGGCGGCGGTCTCGACCCAACGGGTCGGATCGCCAGTCCGCGTTCAAATTTCTAACCTCCTTGTCATCAGTCAACTCGCCAACTGGGAGCCTGGGAAATTGCCCGTTCAGGCAGCAGCCTCTCCGCCAAGCTCACGCAATCCTCATGAGCCGAGACTTCAAAACCCCGACAGCGGCCCAGCTGGGCAAGAACATCGCCCAATTCCTTGGCCGACATACGGATCTGCCCATTGCCCAGCTTCTCGCGCAGGTAGACGAGAAATTCTTCCCGCACGTAACCGGCGCAGCGATTCCTCGGCTGACTCCTCAAAAACAGATAAGCGGTGCCATCAGAGGCTTTAACCCGCCAATCTGTCGCGGGCTCCGGCTGATCTGCCGGCCAGCTCTCGACCAGAAGGTGGATAGGTACGAGCGTGTAAGATGACGATCCCGGCATCAGGACCTTCCGTTTCCAAGGGGTTCGCGAAAATCGAAACTCCAGCTTGTGACCGGCTTATCGTTCACGGTTGCCTGATACCCCTTTTCCACCATAACAGGGTTAGGAAACCAGAAACGGCCAAGGCGCGAACGCAGGCTCTGGCTTGCATCGGCCCTTTCGCTACCGCTTACCAGCCGGCCGCATTTCACTTCTTGGTCGTTGACTATGAGGTGAATAACGCCGTGCTGCTCGTAAACGGAGAACAACTGTCCGTCAGCCAGTATGCCTGTGTATTTCAGCACACACCCGGGCGGCATATTCAAACTGCCGTCGTTTATGACTGTTGTGAAAATTGCCACTTTCGCCTCCGCTGTTTTAGGTTCCCCCTTTCGATTTCCCCGAGATTGTAAATTAAAAATACCACCTTTCGGTGGCGCGGGCAAAAAACAACAAAGACCTTCCCAAAAACACTAAACTTAATGCCTGCGCTTCGTAGTCCGCCGAAGCTTTAGCGTAGGCGGACGAAGTAGTGTACTTGGGAAGGCGGCGGTGCGACCTGAAGTCGCACCGCCTCGCCCCTCCGAAATCCTCCTCGGAGTTTTGGTTCACTCGTCAGTCCAGACCGAGTCGAGCGTGTGAACGCTTGGATCTGCCCCCGGTTCGGCTTTGGCCGCGGACTGCTCGATCTCGATGCGGGTACGCACCAGAGCCCACAACACATGTCGCAGGTCCTTGCCTGTGTAGGGTATCCCCGCCCGTTGATTCACTCCGATCTTTGCGAACTCCACAAGCATTTCCCCCACCTGATCCTCGCCGTCCTGCTCCAGGATGGCCTTTGCGCATAGATCATGAAGCACCTTCATATGCGAGTGCGCATGACTGTGTTGTGGGCGCGCGAAGACCATACAGACCACGAGTGCGTAAACGAGCTCGGCTCGGAGATTCTCATCGGGAACCCGAACCATCCTCCAGCGATCAGCCTCCATGATCTTCACCATGAGAATCTCGGGTTCGGACAGACCGCTTACTTCAGATACCACGCGGTTGGCCATGATCCGCACATCGCGGAACAGCAGGTCGATGCCGAAACGCACATAAAGCACGAACTCTTCCGGCATCGCGGAACCTGGAATGATCAAGTCCATCTCGTTCCTCCTAATATTTCTCGGTTCCGCCGAGATGCCGGCCCTTTCGGGAATTTACCTCCTCCCAGCCAATTATTGCTAGTTGGCTAAGAGCAGGTGCGGACAACATCAGTGATGTGTCCGCGCCGCCCTCCGAACTCCTCCTCGGAATTGTTACTGCGCCCGCGGTTCGTCCGGCGGCAGGTGGCCGGTGACGAGCACGCTTGCGTCCGTATGCGGCGGAATTGGACGCCGTGGATCCACATCCTCGTCCGCCGCCGGATGCTCGCCCTCGACGGCCACCGACGGCTCCTTGGCCGGCCGTTCGGGCAGCGGCTCGTCGCTCACAAATGCCCAGAAATCGTCGAACGTCTGCTCTTCAGGCGAGCCGGGTTCTGCGGCCAGGTAAGCCGCCCGGACATGGTCAACCACGCCGAGCTTCTTGATTGCCCCACCCATCGAGTACAGAAAAGTACCGACGCCGAATACGGCATTGTCAACACCTATCACACGTGCGAGCATCGCCGCCGCGAGATCACCCTTGACCTCGGCCTTGTCCGGTACAGCTTGTGTGGCGAGCAGCCACGCGCAGAAGGTCTCGATGATCAGCGCCTCGTCACGCAGGTACCCAGGGAAGATGTTCGCGAGCTCCCGCACCGTGACCTCGTCGCGGCGGAGCACTGCCAGGACCACCTGATGCGACGGCGGGTCCTTCTTCTGCTCACCCGGCGCTTCACCTACATCCGGACTTGCCGCTTGTGGGCCGGCGGCATCTGCATCATCGACGTAGAGCAACATTCTGCCTCCTCTGCTTTCTGTCCGCCTCCATGGCAGGACATCAAAAAATACCACTTTTCAGTGGTACTGTCAAAGGTTTAGTTAAGTGATGCGGACGGGGCGACCGAAGTCGCCTCGCCCGCAGGTCAGCCACTCAACGACGAGCATCCCATGCCTCATGGCGCCGCCGTTGCATCTCGCTCTGCTCTGCCGTGAGACCGTTGATCTTCGCCGGGTTCACAGCCGATCCATCGGACGGGAAGATCGTCACGGTCTCGTTCGTGACCCAGGCATCGAAAACGAGCCGGCCGGCGCCGGGATCAGAAACCGAGTAAAGGTCGATGTCAGCGGCGTAATCCAACCGCTCGTCGAGGTCCCAGTCGGGGCTGGGAGGAGTCTTGGAACCGAATGGACCGCCGCGATTCTTGGCCAGCCAGGCGAACCTGATGGTCAAAAGCCGACGCTCCTCATCGATTCTGATCTCGGCAATCAAGCCGCGATAGAAGTAGCCCTCGACGGAGTTCTGGATCTCGGCCTCGCCGCCGACGAAGCGTTGCAACTCCTCGTTGCTTTGCCCTGTACTAGGCATGCTTGCTCCTTGGTTGGAAGTCCTCCGTGAGAATGCGCCCACAGACAATGTGGACTAAACAAAATACCACTTTTCAGTGGTACTGTCAAAGGGAGGCTTGTTTTATTAATCACACCTTTGGACGTTTGATTATTAAATCCGGTTCAGGATTATCCAGCTTTAGACTATCGATAACTTTTTCCGCGACATAAACAGGGTCCATAAAATTCTCAAAATCCTCCGGAATGGCTTCATCGTGTAAATGGGTTTTCATCCCGCCCGGATAAACGGACAATATCTTTACCGGTGATTCCGCCTTCTCTCCGCGATATGCTTCAATCCAACCGCGAAGCGCCCATTTGCTGGCGGCGTAAAGCTTTGCGTTTTTAGCGCGAGTAGCATCCAAAGCGGCACTGGATAAAATATTTATCATCACGCCTTCACTTTCAGTTAAATAAGGAAACGCAGTTCGGCAGCCGAATACAGCACCAAAAAAATTAATATCAAAAAGCTCGTGCGCTTTATCCATATCTATTAAATCTTCTTTTGGGAAAGTTTTGAACACACCTGCGCTATTAACCCAAATATCAATCCGCCCAAATTGTTTGTGTATTTGCTCGGCCGCATCGCGGAGGCTTTGCTCGTCGCGCACATCAGCCACAAAAGGCGTTGCGCCGATTTCTTGGCCGGTGCTTTCAACGTTTTCTTTATTCTTGCTGACAATGGCAACTTTTGAACCTTCGGCAATAAATAAATTAGCCAGGGCTTTGCCAAAGCCGCGGCTTCCGCCGACTATTACAACAATTTTGTCTTTAAGTTTCATTGCCTGAAGCATAACAAATAATCACGCATCAAGCGATTTTCCCCATACAAAAAACTCCCGGCTTTTCGGCAGGGAGTTTTTTCTTCAAAAGCGATTAGGCTTTTTGGACGTTGACCGCGTTAGGGCCCTTTGGCGAGTCTTCTCGATCGAAAGTGACTGCATCACCTTCACGAAGCTCATCAAAAGAAACGCCGACCAAAGAATTACCGTGGAAGAAAAGATCCTTTTCTTCGCCGTCAGGGGTAATGAAACCAAAACCCTTGTCGGTCTTCTTCTTGATAACACCGTTCATAGATAGATATATCGATTAATAACAAAAACTTAAGCTATATTAAAACTCGACTTGTTATATAGTTAAATTGCGAACTATTGTAGAGTATAGCACAGGTCTATTTTTTTGTCAATACCTTGCGCAACGATGCCAAGTACTACTCTTACAGCCTTAGATTAAGACTTTTCGATTTTATTGTATATGGAAATTTGCAACAAAAAACCAAGTAGTAGAACCCCCAAAGGGTTGCACTACCTGGCAGGGCCATTCCCAGAAAACCATGCCTGCACTTCGTAGCCAAGTCAGACTTGGCGAAGTAGGGATTTCCTAAGAACGGCGGCGGTGTGGGCTCTTGGCCCGCACTCGCCATCAGCCCTCCTACTTGCTCACCCTGCGGAACTCCTCCTGACCAGTCGCATGGCAAGGTACCCCAGGCCGAGGGATACTCCTACTCTGACCACGAACATCTCGGTCAGAAATAGGATCAGAATAGCTCCAAGAGCCGCGACCGAGACCACCACGTTGACGAAAAGTGTCTTCGACATGACTTTTTCTCTGTCCTCTCGGTTCCGCCGAGATTTCGGCTCGCTTTCGCGAGGTTCAATACAACTAATAGCAACATAACAAAATACCACTTTTCTACTTGACTGTCAACCTAAACCCTGTTATGCTTACATACCAATCAATATTCCTGACGTTGGCATAGCCTGACAGTGAACTTCAGTCTTTGTTTGGGGCCCGGTAGTAGAAGTTCAATATTTCAACTTCCCGGCGGCCAGAGCAGATAAGTTGAAATTTGTATAAAGCATTGAACTTCACTACCGGGTAGCCCCGTAATACAACTTCAATCGTTCTGTTCGGCAATCTTGCCTTCCAGAACGGATACTTATCCGAAGCACACAATATCCTAAATCCACGTTTGTTGCTTTAATAATCAAAACAGCAAGATTATTGAAGTTGTTATACGGGGATGCTAGGCTTCGACAAGGTACATTAACAAAGTGTTTATATAGGTCGCGGTGCGCTTTACCTCCGCGTTATCAAAAGAAAAAGCAAACATAGATGCCAATACATTTGCATCACGATTGAAGGCTGCCTTTGGCGGTCCTTCTCTCGTTCCAGTAATGGCCTAATATAGGCCGCTACTCATCACTGTCTTTGAGGTTACATAGGAGACATTGGTGTTATATTTTGTAACTACCGGAATTTGCGGCCCGCAAATTCTTGGAAAACCTTCGGGCTTGAAGGCAATTTGTTTTCGTTCACTTTGATAAATTGCCTCGACTAAAAATCAAGTGAACTAAACCTATGACCAAAACCTTTGTAATTACTTTTGGACGCGGGTTCAATTCCCGCCATCTCCACCAAAGAAAAAACCTCACCTTTTAGGGTGGGGATTTTTCTTTTTGGTAGAAGATGATGGATGGGAATTGAACAGGAAAAGGGTCGGAAAAACGGAAGTTTTTCCGGCGGTGGAAATACTAAAACCGCAAGGTTTTAGAGCGCAGGCTGCCGCCGTAGGCCAGCCGAGCAGTGAAATTCCCGCCATCTCCACCAATAAAAAATCGGTACCCGTTTGCGGTAGCGATTTTTTATTTAAAAGATTACTGAAAATTATAAAAAAACGGGCCCAGACAGTATAAAATATTTTAAGCAGCGCGTCTTTTCTCTTTTTCTCTCTGGAAACTATCAAAATCCTGCTGAAGCCTTGTCCAGCTAATATCGTCATCCAAATCGTTTTTAAGCGCAGAGGCAATGAGTTTCATGCGCTCCTCTCCTTCAGGAGTACTATCTGTCTGATTAATGAATTCAAAAAGATCATTATCGTGCATAGCAATTGTAAATCTCTCAGTCGTTTGCTCAAAATTATCCACCATTTTCTTGCGGTTGTATTTTACCGCAGCTGTTTTCTTTTCCTGCCAAATGGTCGGCTCTAATATATCGGTTATGGCACGGCGAATAGGCGGCCAGCCCTCGCGGGGGTCGGCTTCCGGTCCTTTGTCTACGACTTGATGCCCTGTTTCTGTTTCGCGCATTTTTGTAAATAAATGATAACAAAAAGATCCAGCCCCCGCCAGCGTTTGGCGGGGGCTGTGAGGGACAGACCGGGAGCAAGGAGGCAACGATATCTGGCTGGAAATCCAGCACTCGCCCTGCTGACACAGCGCGGCACGCTACCTTTGAATTGCGTCAGGACGACTCTCGAAAACAAACGCAAGCATCGCCAGCCGGTCAGGTATAGCCTGGCTAAGCGATAAGGAGCTGGTGGCTCCCCACCCTCTTTTACCATGCTTTGCCCCGATCAGTCCCGTCATTGAATCTCCTTGATCTTCTTGTCAATATAATATCAAGTCTGCCTTGGTGTCGCTAGTTGACTTTTTGTAAATTTTCGCGTATTCTCACCAAGCAAAACAATAAATGTATCCCGTACGAAGTCCTGTATTAACAGACAGAAACCTTACTATACAGGCCTACCAATGGGGAACATTTATAATTATAGCAAATATGAGTTTTAATAAAATAATACAGGTTTCCTACTTCGTTCGGGATGTATAGACCTGTTAACAAATACTTTCGGCCGCAAAAGCAGCCGGTGGCCCGCATAAACCAGCACATCAAAGTGCCCGAAGTGCGAGTTGTCGACGCCAACGGCGAACATGTTGGCGTTATGCCAACGCATGAAGCCTTAAAGCTTGCCGAGGAAGCCGAGCTCGATTTGGTGGAAATAAGCCCCACCGCCAAACCGCCGGTAGCCAAAATTATCAACTATGATAAATATCGCTATCAGGTTGAGAAGAACGAGCAGGCTAAAAAGAAGCAGGCTAAACGCGTGGAAGTAAAAAGCATACGTATTTCGGTGCGAATCGGCCAGCATGATATGGACACCAAGGCCAAACTGGCCGACAAATTTTTGAAAGACGGTAAAAAGGTAAAAGTGGAGATGATGTTGCGCGGACGGGAAAAAGCTAACGTTGATTATGCTTTTGACCAGTTCAAAAAGTATCTAGCTTCTGTCGGCCAACCCCACTCCTTCGAGCAAAACCCGAAGAAAATGGGTGGCACGATATTCGCGATAATGATGCCTAATAGTTAATTTCTAATTTTTAATTACTAATTTCTAATGCGACAGAAAACTCACAAAGGCGCGACCAAGCGTTTCTGGAAAACCGGTTCAGGAAAACTGCGGCACCGCAGTTCCGGGCAGGATCATTTTAATTCCCGAGAATCAGGCAATACCACCCGCAAAAAACGTAAAGATGCGAACGTTGACACCCATCCCAGAATCGACCAGATGATCGGTCGATAAATTTCTACTTACTACTAACTACTTACTAAACTATGGCCCGAGTTAAACGAGGTACGAACAGAATAAAAAGGCGCAAGAATGTTTTAAAGCGGGCATCCGGCTTTCTTAACCGCCGCTCGACTCACCTGCGCGCCGCGCGCGAAGCGCTTTTGCATGCCGAAAAATACGCCTACCGCGATAGGCGCGCCAAAAAGCGCGACATGCGGTCCCTTTGGATTGTCAGGCTTTCAGCCGCCGCCAAGGAACAGGGAATGTCCTACAGCACGCTGATGAATAAACTAAAAAAAGCTAAGGTAGAGATAAACCGAAAAATGCTGGCAGAAATCGCCGTAACCCAGCCGGAAGTATTCAAAAAAATCATCGCTCAAATTTAACCCCGCCCCGATAGACAAAAACACGCAGTTCGCGTGTTTTTGATTTTAGGTAAATTTTAGGGCGGGGTTAGTTTACAGGTTCGCTGACCAAAATCAAGTCACCGCTGTCCTTAGGCATTACCACCAAATACTGTCCGGAACTAATTTCAGATAAAGAAATTTTTACCTGGGCGGTTCCTTCGCGACTCAAACTGAAACCAGTAAGCTCCCGCGCCGGTTCGCGGCTGGCGGAAAACAAGACCAGCCGATAAAAATCTTTGTCCGACAGTTGGTCCGGAAGCTTCCAAACGGAAACTTCAAGCTCGGCTCGTCCGCCGCCTAAATTAAGCAGCGAAATCGCGCCGAAAATACCATCGCCGGCCGCATTTTTAAAAGGAACCGACTTCAAACTATAACCGGCCGAGCCGGTTTCTATATTGCTTGGCAAGCCGAGCTCGCCCACCACTGTCGGCGGACGCGAATTAGCTATATCTCGGCGGCCGTAAAGGTTGCCGAGCATGATTCCGCCAATGGCTGCTATAATAATAAAAGTAAGAGATAGTAATTTTGACATCTGCTTGGTAAGCTAAGAAATATCTGATGATTAAATCATGCTACAATAACGGTAAACTCCTCCCCGCGGCAAGACCGCGGGGCACCAGGGCGGGTTTGCAACCATTAGTTGCGGCTTTTAACCCCTCGCTTCGCGGGGGACCCTGTTTATCCGCCGCTCATTTCAGGCGCGCTCATCCCCGTGCTCTCGGCACGGGGCATTCGCGCAAGGCGTTGTAAAATAAACGAGTTTTTATTAAAGCTCTAGTTTTATAAAATTGTTACCGCCCTGATGAGTGCAAAAGACCAAAATTTACATCACCCTCCGAAAGACTCAACGGAAACGCTATTCAAGCTGGCTCGATTTCTTATTTTAGTGCTCTTTATTTTCAGCTTGGTGGCGATAATCGTCAGGTAGTTCTACGCTGCCTTGGGGCTCCGAGGGGTCGCAACAGCGACAACCTATCGGCGCAAGCTTTGCTTACTACCCGGTTTCTTCGATTAGTTGCAAATCGCGTTTTTTGAGCTTGTCGATGCTTTTTAGATTATTATCTTTTTTAAGCAATTCGGCAAGCTGCATACCTCCCAAAAAATGCGGCATCAACACATAGTCCGCGCCCTTGGCGTATAATTTTTCCGCTTCAAGATCATTATTCCCGTAAACAATAAGCTTGGCTCGGGAATTTTTATTTTTTACCGTTTCCAAAAGAGACAAGGTGTCCTGAAAATCAGGCACGGTGCTAATAATAATTTTGGCCTTGTCGATGTTGGCGTTTTCCTGGATGTCCGGGTCGGAAATATCGCCAAATAGGGTGTAAATTCCCCGGTTCCTGAACTTGCGGACAATGGCCGGGTTAAAATCGATGACCATAAATTTTTTATGCATCTCTTCAAGCGAATGCAAAATACTCTGCCCGGTACGGTGAGCGCCGATCAAAATTATGTGTCCGCGCATCGAACGGCCGGTGGACGACAGTTCGCGTTTGGGCGCGCGAGGATCCCACCATCTGAAAAATCCGCGCAACTTCATGGCAATGTGCTGATTGTTGTAAACCAGGTATGAGGCCAGAATAAAACTGATAATAGTCGATAGAGTTATTAAAGAAAGAAGCTCTTCGGAAATATGACCGGCTCGAAATCCCAAAACGGCCAAAATAATACTGAACTCGGAAATATGGGCAAGCGAGGAAGCGGTAATGAAACTGG
>MFES01000034.1:0-20577 GCA_001779955.1 Candidatus Doudnabacteria bacterium RIFCSPHIGHO2_02_FULL_46_11
GCCAGAGCGGGTTTTAAGATATTGGCTGCATCCAAGCTGCCGGTGGTGGCGCCGGCGCCGACCAAAGTGTGTAGTTCGTCGATAAAAAGAATGATACTATTATCATCGGTAATTTCGTCAATTACCTGTTTAAGCCTATTTTCAAATTCGCCTCGGAACATACTGCCGGCAACTATGAGCGCGAGGTCAAGGGAAAGAATTTTTTTATTGAGCAGGCTGTCGGGTACTTCGCCTTTCACAATGCGCAAGGCCAAGCCTTCGACAATGGCGGTTTTGCCTACACCGGGTTCGCCGATTAGCACCGGATTATTTTTATTTCTCCGGTTAAGGATAGAAATTAGCCGTTCTATTTCGGCTGAACGCCCGATAACCGGATCGATTTTACCCTTGGCTGCTCGGTCAGTTAGGTCGTAAGTAAAATAATCCAGGGCCGGTGATTTGGAGATTTTCTCTTCAGTGCGTACGTGGGTTGTCGCCGGGCTCATCGGCATTTGTTCTTCGATTCCCAAAAAATCCGGGAATTTTGAGCTGTGTTCGAATACGGCCAAAAGCTGTTTTTTCAGGTCTTCGACTTCTATCCCTTTTTGGGACAGAATTAATTTGCCTGAACAGTTTTCGCAATCAAGGATGCCGAACAAAAGGTGTTCAGTGGCAATATAGGAATAATTATACTGGGAAGCAATGACCGCCGCTTTCTCCAGTGAAATGCGAAAATTTTCGGAAATTTTGGCATTCCAGTGCTCGACGGTTTTTTCTTTATTTTTAGTTGCCACTACCTGCTTTATGTTTTCTGTGCTTAACTGGTTTTTCATTAATATTTCACTGCCAAAAGCGCTTCGTTCGGCAATGATCCCGTAAAGCAAATGCTCCGTACCTGTGTAGGGATGTTTTAAATTCTCCGATAGCTTCTGCGCCGCAACCAGCACCCGCTGCGCCCGGGCCGATAAACGTTCGAGGATGTAGGAAAAATTGTTAGACATTACCTTTTTAGTATAAAGTACAAGCAGGGGAAATAAAAGACAGGCGAGTGGATATGCTCATACAAAAAATCGAACTTCTGCGCCGCCTGCTCTTGGCCTGGCAGAGCCAGAGCCGCAAGCAGGCTTTTGGCCAACTTCTTTGTTAAAACCTCCGGGTCGTCCTCGATGTAGCTCTACTACATTTCGTCCGACTCCTCGGTTTTGCCTCGAATTTGGCTCAAACGCATAAGTTCTTTGGGAATTATGAAGCAAAAACAATTATCGGCCTATGACCAGGCTGTCAAATATTTGGGCGTAAAAATGTACGCCCGGGCCGATTTGGCCTATAAGCTTTCGGCCAAGGGCTATAAACCGACTGAAATTGAAGAAACTCTTTTGATTTTAGAGCAGGATGGCTTTATTAATGACCAAAAATATGCCGAAATTTATTTACGCAATTTAATGGATTATCGCAGTTTCGGCTACTATGGCATAAGGAGTAAATTACTGCAAAAACGGCTGGATAAAAATTTGATTGACAGTTTGCTTAAACAAAATCTAAATGAACGGCAGGAGGCGGAAATAGCCTTGCGTTTTTCAAAAAAACCGGCCAATAGC
Source organism: Candidatus Doudnabacteria bacterium RIFCSPHIGHO2_02_FULL_46_11 (assembly GCA_001779955.1). Classification (GTDB taxonomy): domain Bacteria; phylum Patescibacteriota; class Doudnabacteria; order UBA920; family 2-02-FULL-46-11; genus 2-02-FULL-46-11. The sequence continues at coordinate 1,578 of MFES01000034.1, forward strand.
GGCCGGACAAAGGAATCAATTATTCAATCACTGCGCCAACGGGGTTTTAGGACCACAGCTATTTTAAGAGCGGTTAAAGGTTAATCTGCTCAAGCCTCTTTACCCTGTCCTCAAGCGGAGGATGAGTGGAAAAAAGGTTTTTGAATAAGCTCCGGCCGCCATGCAGGTCCTTTAGCGGATTTACGATGTAAAGGTGCGCCGTGGCTTTATTGGCGACTTCGAGCGGTTCATGGTCTCCGGCCAATTTGCGAAGCGCATTAGATAGCCCTTGCGGATATCTGGTAAGCATTACTCCCGAGGCATCGGCTAAATATTCGCGTTGTCTGGATACTGCCAGCTGGATTAAGGTGGCAATAAGCGGGGACAGAAGAGCGAGGACAATTCCGGCTACGGCAATTATCGCGCCAATCTGTCCGCCTTCGCGGTTTCGCCTGCCGCCGCCCAAAAAAGAGATGCGCAAAAACCAGTCCGAAAGCAGAGCAACTATACCGACCAGCACAACAATAATTGTGGATAGCCGGATATCATAATTGCCGATATGGGAGAGTTCATGGGCGGCCACGCCCTCAAGTTCATTTTTATCAAGCTTTTGCAGAATGCCGGTGGTAAAAGCGATTACAGCATGTTGGGGGTCGCGGCCGGTGGCAAAGGCGTTTAAGGCCGTATCGTCAATAACATAAATTTTCGGGGTGGGTAGGCCGGCGGTGATACTTAAATTTTCAACCAAACGATAAAGTTCCTGGTTCGCTTGTCTGTCTATTTCTTTGGCCTTGCTCATTTTGAGTACGATCTTGTCGGAATAGAAGTAGGAGATAAAAGACATTCCGATTGAAAGTATCACGGCAAAGAAAAGTATGCCCGGGCTTTCCAAGGAATAAGAAAAGGTATAGCCCAAACCAATAATCAATACCAAAAAGAAGGTGATTAAAAGCGCCGTTTTGCGCTTATTCGAACTGATCTGCGTGTAAACCATAATTAATTTCTCAATTTTCAATTTATAATTTCTAAACAATAACTAAATTCTAAAATTAAGAAATTGTTTGAAAATTGAAAATTAGAAATTTTAAAATTTGACGGAGACGTTCTGCTTTTCTTCGGCGCTTTCTACTTCAAAGAACTCGCGAACCTTAAAGGCAAACATGCCGGCAAAGATATTATTGGGGAAGTGCTGAATTTTGGTGTTGTAATCTCTGACCACACCGTTGTAGAAGCGGCGGGCGGCCTGGATTTTATCTTCGGTGTCGGTCAAATCCGACTGTAGTTGGGCGAAGTTTTGATTGGCTTTCAAATCAGGATATGCTTCGGTCAAAGCAAAAATACTTTTTAGAGTGGAGGAGAGCATATTTTCCGCCTTTTCCATTTCCTCCGGGCCGGCAGATTTACTGTCATGGACAGACATGGCCGCGGCGCGCGCCTGGACGACTCGATCCAAAGTTTCTTTTTCGTGAGTAGCATAACCCTTGACCGTTTCCACCAAATTTGGAATAAGGTCGTAGCGACGTTTTAATTGCACGTCAATGTCGCTCCAGCCTTCATCTACGCGATTGCGGCTGGTGACTAAGCCGTTATACATGGCGATTGCCCAGACAACGAGCAACCCCAGAATTATTAAAACTATAATCAATGGGCTCATATGTTTTTCCTTTTAAGGTTAAATCTAATTTTATCTTACTTCATAATAATGGTATAATCAAATATAGAAACCATGGCAATTACTTTAGAAGAAGTTCGCAAAGTGGCCGTTTTGGCCAGACTTAAATTAACCCCAGAAGAGGAACAAAAATACGCTGCCGAGTTGAGCAGTATTTTGGATTACGTCGACCAACTCAAACAGGTAAGCGCACCGACAGTTGGGGCCAATTTAACAGTTGCTCATAAGCAAGAGGAACTGCGGCCTGATGAAACCGACGGGGGGAGATTTCAGGGAGAGATTTTAAAGCTTGCACCGACAAAAAAAGGCGATTATCTATCAGTCCCGGCAGTTTTCGGGGAGGAATAACAATGAACCCTCAACCCCCAATCTTCAACCCTCAAGGAATCCTTCTGCCTACGCTAAAACCATGGCAGACAGGCAAATTCAATCTTCAATTCCGGAGTTGAATTTTGAGGCTTGAAGTTTTACTGAAGTTTGAGTGTTGAAGTTTGGAGTTTAATTATGAAATTACACGAGTTATCGATCAAAGAACTTAATAATCGGCTGCGTAATGGCGAAACAAATCAGGAAGAAGTGCTTACTTATTTTTCAAAACGTATAGACGAGCTTGATCCGAAAATTCATGCCTTTCTTGAGAAAGACGCAGTCATTCCTGCAAAAGTTGATTTTGAAAGTTCGCCTTTGGCCGGCGTGCCATTTGCCGTTAAAGACATTTTAGCGGTAGCCGGCCAAAAAGCGCGTGCTTCATCCAAAATTTTGGAAAATTACATTGCTCCTTACACCGGCACTGCCATCAGCAAGCTTCTGAATGCCGATGGCATTGTATTCGGCCGCACCAATTGCGATGAATTTGCCATGGGCGCTTCAACCGAAAATTCGGCTTACGGCCCGACTTTTAATCCTTGGGATTTGGAGCGCGTGCCCGGCGGCTCAAGTGGCGGCTCGGCCGCAGCGGTCGCCGCGGGACTGGTGCCTTTCGCCTTAGGCACGGACACTGGAGGGTCTATCAGGCAGCCGGCCTCTTTGTGCGGCGTGGTGGGGGTTAAGCCCACCTACGGGCGGGTTTCCCGTTATGGTTTGCTTTCTTTGGCCAGTTCTTTTGACACCATAGGTTCGCTAACTAAAACAGTAGAAGATGCCGCGCAGGTTATGCAAATTATTTCCGGTTATGATCCGATGGATTCAACTACGGTCAATGTGCCAGTGCCCGATTACCTCGGGTATTTAGATAAAGGCGTGAATGGCCTAAGAATAGGCATTCCAAAAGAATATTTTGCCTCGGGTATTTCTACGGAAACGGAAAGGGCCGTGCTTGCCGCCATAAAACAGCTTGAGCACATGGGCGCGGAGCTGGTTCAGGTGTCTTTGCCAAACAGCGTTTACGGGATTGCTTCCTATTATATAATTTTACCGGTCGAAGTTTCGGCCAATCTTTCCCGCTATGACGGAATAAAGTATGGACATCGCAGTGCAAAAGCTTCGAGCTTAGCGGAAATTTATTCTTTGAGCCGCGGTGAAGGTTTTGGGCCTGAAGTAAAGCGCCGCATAATGCTTGGCACTTATGCTTCATCGAGCGGTTATTACGAGGCTTACTATAAGCAAGCTTTGCAGGCGCAGGTTGCCATAAGGTCGGACTTTAAAAAAGTTTTTGAGCAGGTAGATGTGCTGGTTACGCCGACTTCGCCCATGCCGGCCTTCAAACTGGGCGAAAAATCAGATGACCCGCTGCAGCTTTATTTAGCCGATGTTTTCACGGTAGGCGCCAACATTGCCGGCTTGCCGGGAATCTCCGTTCCCTGCGGCCAAGACGCCGGCTTGCCGGTAGGCTTGCAAATAATGGCGCCATGGTTTAAGGAAGAATTAATGTTCCAGGCCGCTTACACTTATGAGCAAGCTACGGATTGGCATGAATTTAGGCCTCCGGTCTGGTAATTTCTAATTTTAAAACAATGACACTCAAACAAACAATTTTAATCGTAGCTTTATTGCTGATAATTTTGTTGCCTGTCGCGGCCTTTGCTCAAGATAAAGCCGATGTAAAGGATGGCGGGCTGATTTGTAAAAAAGCGGAGTCCATAACGCAATGCATCCCGCGCCTCTATGATTTTGCAATGGGTATTTCCGGCCTGGTCTTCGTCGGCGTTCTTGTGGCCGCCGGGTATTTAATGATGACAGCCGGCGGGAACGGCGAGCAGTTAAGCACGGCCAAGGAAATGTTTAACGGCGCCGGGGCAGGTATCATTATTTTGACCACAGCCTATATTTTGCTAAGATTTTTGAATCCGGATTTGGTGGAACTGAAGCCCATTGAACAATTGGCTCCCAGCCAACCTACTAATACAACCACTAGCGTTGATGAGCGTGGACCAGTTATATCCATTACCTCGCCGGCGGATAACGCTATAGTATCGGGCTCTGTCGAATTGGTGATTTCTTTAGAGGATTCTGACGGTGTAAAAAAATATGAACTTCTCTCGATACCTGGTGAATTACGAGTTTTGGGCAATTTAACAGACAATCCTACGAGTTTAACATATAGATATACTTGGGAATTGGACGGAGTGCCGCTAGGTCGCTACACCATTGGAGTTACAGCTGAAGATAACAAAGGAAATTTAGGGCAGGGAGAAGTTCATTTAACTGTGTCTGTACCTTCAAGATAATATGTCTAACTACGAACCAGTCATAGGTCTCGAGATACATATTCAGCTTAAAACCAAGTCTAAGCTGTTTTGTGCATCGCCCAACAGTTTTAACGTTGAATCGCCCAATACCAACATTTGTGAAATTTGCACCGGCCAGCCTGGTACTTTGCCAAGGCTTAATGCCGAGGCTTTGCGCAAGGCCATTATGGTGGGTCTAGCCTTAAACTGTGAAACGGCGAAAATTACCAAATTTGACCGAAAGAATTATTTTTATCCGGATTTGCCAAAAGGTTATCAGATTTCGCAGTTTGATATGCCAATAAACGGCAAAGGTAAGGTAATGGTGGGCAATCGGGAAATTGGCATTACCCGCGCGCATTTGGAAGAAGATGCCGGAAAGCTTTTGCATGAATTACCGGGGTCAGACCTCAAATCCTCACAGAGGTCTGACCCCAGGATGACCTACGTCGATTTTAACCGCGCTGGAGTGCCTCTATTAGAAGTTGTCACAGAACCTGATTTTAAAAGCCCCGAGGAGGCGGGCCTATTTTTACGGCAGTTAAGAAGCATTGTCCGTTATCTTGACGCATCAATGGCCGATATGGAAAAAGGCCATTTGCGTGTTGATGCAAATGTATCGGTCCGTAAAATTGGCGAAACTAAGCTTCCAGACTATAAAGTAGAGGTTAAGAACATGAATTCATTCAAGGCTGTGGAAGCGGCTTTGAGCTATGAGATAGAAAGGCAGACTGAATTATTAGAGAAGGGTGAAAAACCGATCGACGAAACGCGCGGGTTTGTTGACCATACAAAAACCACAGTTTCGCAGCGTACTAAAGAAGCGGCGCATGATTACCGCTATTTTCCCGAACCCGATTTGCCGCCAATTGCCATAACCGATGATTTTATTCAGGAGTTGCGCATTGCGCTGCCCGAGCTGCCGCAAGCCAAAGCTAAAAGATTTATTAAAGAATATGATTTGCCGGAGAGTGATGTTTGGCAGATTGTTGATGACAAATCTTTTGCCAACTATTTTGAAAATGTGGCCTCGGAACTCGGCGCTTGGTTTGAAGCCGATAATATCTCGGTGGAAAAATATAAAAAATCCCTTAAATCTTTGGCCAATTGGCTGACCGGTGATTTCCTGGCTATGCTTAACCGCGATGGAAAAACAGCCAATGAGAGCGGCCTAAGCCCGGAAAATTTTGCCGAATTAATAAAACTTATCGAGCAGGGAGTGATTTCGAATACTGCCGGTAAGTCGGTCTTGACTGAAATGTACGCTACCGGCGGCGACCCGAGTGATATTGTTGACCGACAGAATCTGGGCCAGGTAAGCGATGAGGGTCTAATTGAAGGCGTGATAGATAAAGTGCTGGCTGCAAATCAAGAGGTTGTAGAAAAATATAAAGCCGGCAAAACCGGAGTATTGGGGGCGCTCGTGGGCGAGGTTATGAAACAAACGGATGGCCGCGCCAACCCGCAGCTGGTCAATGAAATTTTGAAAACAAAGTTAGATTGACGTTTCTATCACATTTACCTCCGATCGGAGGTAAATGTGATATACGGAGCGAAGACAGGTTAATATTGTAAAAAGTTTTCAGTTTTTTGTTTCGCCTCTTTATTATTTTTTATCCAAACAACATCCCGCTTCCGCCACCAGGTAAGCTGGCGGCGGGCGTAGTCTAAGGTGTCATTTTCAAGCTGGGCCAAGGCAAAGTCCTTTTCAATTTCGCCTTTGGCCAGCTGGGCCATAATTTTTGGCCAAAGGCCCAATGATTCAAGCCGCTCCCAAGCCACTCCGTGATCATGGAGTTTTTTTATTTCATCAAGCATTCCGGCCTCGAAATTTCTTCTGATATTTTTATGAACCCTTTCGCGCAGTTCTTCCGGGCTCAAGCTTATGCCGAGGATTAAGTAATTAAAATCTATTTCGCCTTTTTTCTGTTGGCTGAAAAACGGTTTTTTAGTTTCCATAACAACTTCAATTGCGCGGATCAGCCGGCGCGGGTTGCTGGTGTCGATTATTTTGAAGCCTTCCGAGTCGAGGGCAGAATACATGTTTTGGAGTTTTTCCAGAGAAAGAACTTCAAGCTGTTCGCGCAAGCCGGGATTGGGTGTGACTTCCGGAACCTGATAGCCTTCAAGCAGGGAAGTAACGTAAAGGCCGGTGCCGCCGACGATAAAAGGCACTTTGCCCGCCGAAAAAATCTCGGAGATTTTTAGGCGGGCAAGCCGCAAGTATTCAGATAAAGTGAGTGGTTCATCACGCAGGTCTGCCAGATCAAGCATGTGGTGGGGAATGCCCTTGGTTTCTTCCGCAGTGATTTTGCCTGATGAAAGATTCAGGCCTTTGTATATTTGTCTGGAATCCGCCGAAATTATTTCTCCACTGAATTTAAGGGCAAGCTCCACGCCTAAAGACGATTTACCCGAGGCTGTCGGGCCGACAATGGCGATGATTTTGCGTTTACGAGTAGCCATAGTATAGTGAATTGTAGAGGTGATGGGTGATAAAATCAATAATTAAATACGTATTTAAATACGTATTTCCATACGTACTTATGTTCAATAGCCTTACTGCAAGAATTATGGGAGTGGCCGTAATAATCTTGCTAATTATATTTTTGGTAATTTTTATATCTAAAAACCGTCCGGTTGGTGATTCTGGTTTTGAAAACGAACAGCAGCCCCAGGCAACGCAAAGCGAAGCAGAGGTGGAATTTTTTGTGCCCGCTTCTCCTGAATAAACATTCCTAGATTAACGATCTCGCAAGTCGTCATATACGTGCCCGCTTCTCCTGAAAAACATTCCAACATTCTTAAGAATGTTGGAATGTTTTGGGCGAGCCGATACTTTAACTATAAGGTCTTTTTTGCGATCTCGGTTTCGATTTTTTCCAGGAATTTTTTAATTGTCTGCGAGCCTAAATCTTTGTCTCCTTTTCTTACGGCAACTTTTTTAGCCTTCATTTCTTTTTCGCCGAGAATCAGCATGTAAGGAATTTTTTGCCTAGAGGCTTCGCGGATTTTTTTGCCAATACTTTCATTGCGGTCGTCGAGCTCCACGCGGATATTTTGTTCTACTAGCTGTTTAACTAAATCTTTTGCGTATTTATTTTGCTTGTCGGTAATGGGCAATACCGCCACTTGCACAGGGGCGAGCCAAACCGGAAAAGCGCCGGCCAAGTGTTCGATAATAACCGCGAGGAATCTTTCGATGGATCCCATGATTGCGGCATGGAGCATATAAATTCTTTCCGGTTGGCCCTGCTCGTTTATGCAGGTCAGGTCAAATCTTTCCGGCATATTCATATCGAGTTGAATGGTCGCCACCTGCCATTCGCGGCCTAAAGAATCCTTGGCCATAAAATCAAGCTTCGGTCCGTAAAAGGCCGCCTCGCCCGGCGCTTCAAAAAACGGAAGTTTTTTGTTTTTGGCGATTTTGCGCATAATATCTTCGGCTTTTTTCCAAAGCAACTTGTCGCCTAAGTATTTTTCCAGTGCTTTTGGATCAAACAGAGAAAGTCGAAGCCGCAATTTCAAGCCAAAAGGTTTGTAGAATTTAGTCACGATATCCCAAACTTTCAAAAGTTCGGTCTCAATCTGCGATTCGCGGCAAAAGACATGAGCGTCGTCCTGGGTAAAGGCGCGAAGTCTGGAGAAGCCCGAAAGTTCGCCCGTCTGCTCGTCGCGATAGCAGACGGTGGTATTGGCATAGCGCTGGGGGAGTTCCCTGTAGCTCCACATTTTACGCCTGTAAATTTCAATATGGTGCGGGCAGTTCATGGGCTTCATGGCGAAGATGTGCCCTTCCCGAGTTTTGATGTTGAAAAGTTCATCCTTGAATTTGTCCCAGTGCCCGCTTTTTTCGTAGAGCTCTTTTTTGGTAATATGCGGAATTTCCACTTTTTGGTAGCCATGGGCGTGTCGCAGTTCCCAGACAAAATCATCCAGGGTATTTCGTAAAATAGTGCCTTTAGGCGTCCAAAGCGGCAGGCCGGGACCGACTAAATCCGAGAAAACGAACAAATCAAGGTCGCGGCCAAGTTTTTTATGGTCGCGCTTTTTGGCTTCTTCCAGCATGGCCAAATATTCGCCAAGTTCTTTTTTCGTTTCGAAAGCCAGCCCGTAAATGCGCGTCAGCATCTTGTTTTTTTCATTGCCGCGCCAATATGCGCCGGCGGTATGGGTCAGCGTAAACGAATCGGGGCTAATTTGGCGCATTGAGTCAACGTGTCCGCCGCGGCAAAGGTCCCAATAGTTACCCGATTTGTAAAAAGTCACTTTCTTTTTGCCGTTTTCAGTAAATTCATCGATAAGCTCATGCTTAAATTCATTACCCGTGTATTCTTTTTTGGCCGCCGCCGCGTCAAGTTCATGCCGGCTGAATCTGTCCCAGTCGGGTAAAATTTGCCGCATCTTTTTTTCGATTTTGGGCAGGTCGGCATCGCTTATCGGCCTGGAAAATTCAAAATCAAAATAAAAACCGTTTTCAATGGCCGGACCAATGGTGCGTTTAGTATCTGGGTATAGTTCCAAGACGGCCGCCGCTAAAAGGTGAGCAAGAGAGTGTCTAATGTTATGGAGCTTTTCTTCTTTTTCAGGCATAGTACTATCTTTTAAAAATAAATCCCCAAAGCTCAACCGCAAAAAATTTTGCGGGAAAGCTTTGGGGTTCATCTCGTTTATTACGAGGAACGGTTCCACCCAAATATACTTTAAGTTATGGGACTCTGTGATTGGTAGTCACGTCGTCGTCCCAAGGAGCAAAAGTTGGCGTAGTCCCGTAGCGCCCGCCCCAGGCGGGCAACTATTGGAATGGCTAAATCAGTACTTCAAAATGGCTTAGCTAATTATATCAGCTTTATCATAAAAACTCAAAATGCTTTTAACTCTATCTCTAAGTTCTTGGTTGAGTTCAATTCTATAAGACGTGGCAATCTGCCGGTTGTTGCCTTCTTTATCGGGAATCACCAGAACAACCTGCGTATCACCTGGGAAGCCTTCAAAAGCTTTTTTAAGCTCGCTAAAAATAGTTTGGTCGGCTGAAAAGGGAATGCTCACGGCAATGCGGTTCAATTTTTCGCGATCATTTGTTTGGTACGGCATGGCCGATTCGCGCTTCGTTTTTTTGTACAGCTTATCGATATTTTCCTGGTTCAGTTCAAGCAGTTGGTCAAGAATAATTTTGTTCTCGCCATCTTTGTCGGAGATTTTGCCGGCTGCCAGCACACGGGCCGATGATTCGATGAGCGCCAGGTTTTGCGTAAAAAGCCTGGGGAAGCAAATTGTTTCGAGGGTTCCTGTCAAATCTTCTATAGTGAGAAAAGCCATTGGTTCGCCTTTGCGCGTGGTAATTTTATGGACTTTGCTGAAGATGCCTCCTATTACCACCGTTTCTCCTTCGCGCATATCGGCTACTTCTTTAATGGGTGTGAGTTTGGCAAGCAAGTCTTCGTGCTCTTCAAGTGGATGGGCGGTAATGTAAAGGCCCAAAAGTTCTTTTTCCCAAGTGAGTTTTTGGTCGGTGCTGGCGGCTTCGGCCGCGACTAACATGAAAGAAGCGGCTCCGCCGTTCGCGTTTTTTGGGCCTGTGCCGAATAAACTGCTTTGGCCTTCGATAATATTCCGCTTGCCGCTTCTGGCGGTCTCAAGAATTGATTCAAGGTTTGTGAGCAGGATGTTTCTTTCGGCCATTGAATCAAAGGCACCGCAGCAGATGAGTGATTCAACAGCTTTCCTGTTTAGGGTTTTACTGGAAAGTCTGCTGGCAAAATTCTGAATAGAAGAGTACGCTCCGTTTGCCTTTCGCTCCTTAATTATTTCCGAAACAACGTCATGTCCCACGTTTTTTACGGCAGTCAGGGCCCAACGGATAGCCGGAGGCCCCGAGTTTGTCGATGGATCGATGACGCTGAACATCTTAAAACTTTCGTTAATGTCGGGCGGCAGGACGGCAATGCCCATTTTTTTGCATTCTTCTACGGCCGCGGCAACTTTGTCCAAATCGTGCGATTCCGCAGTCAGTACCGCTGCCATAAATTCGGCCGGGTAGTTGGCCTTTAGATAGGCGGTTTGATAGGTGACTAAGGCGTAGGAAGCGGCATGGGCTTTGCCGAATCCGTAAGCTTGAAATGGCTCGAAAAGTTTCCAGAGCATTTCCGCAAATCCCGGAGTCTGGCCGTTCTGGATGATGCCTTTGGTTAGCTTTTCCTTTTGCGCGGCCATTTCTGCCGGTATTTTTTTGCCCACAGCTTTTCTGAATTTATCGGCTTCTTCCCAGTTATAGCCGGCAAGTTCCAAGGCGCAAAACAGAAGGTCGTCCTGATAGACTATTAATCCGTAGGATTTATCCAAAAATTTTTCCATGCGGGGGTCAAGATATTTAATGAGTTTGGGGTTGTGTTTGCGTCGAATGTATTCCGGAATGCTTTCCATCGGGCCCGGTCGGTAGAGAGCGATCATGGCGGCTATATCAAACATGCTCGTGGGTTTTAGTTCTTTTAAATAGGCGGTCATGCCTGAACCGCCCAGTTGGAACACGCCGACCGTTTCACCTTTGGCCAGCAAGTCAAAAGTTTTTTTATCGTCCCAAGGCAGATTTTCTAAGTCAATCTTCACACCGTGCTTTTTTTCTATAATTTCTACGGCGTTGCCAAGAATAGACAGATTTCTGATCCCTAGAAAATCCATTTTCACCAGCCCCACGTCCTCGACGGCATGCATATCGTATTGGGTAACCATGCCAAGGCCCGCCACATCGTGCTGTACTGGGGTGTAATCGGTTAAAGAGGTTGGCGCGATAACTACGCCTGCCGCGTGGACCGAAGAGTGCCTGGCCGATCCCTCAACTTTTTTTACCAAATCTATAATTTTTTTGGCCTCGGGGTCGTTGTCGTACATAGCCTTTAGCTCCGGCACCGTTTGCAAAGCTTTGGCGATGGGCATAGGAAAACCCTGGCGGGGCGGGGGAATGAGCTTGGCTATTGCGTCGCATTTGGCGTAGGGTATGCCCAAAACCCGGCCAACATCGCGCACGGCGGCGCGGGCCAGCATTGTTCCAAAAGTGATTATTTGGGCAACCTTGTCCGTGCCGTATTTTTGAGTAACGTAATCAATTGCTTCATTGCGGCGGTTATCGGCAATATCAACGTCGATATCCGGCGCCGAAGGGCGCAAGGGGTTCAGGAAGCGCTCAAAAGGAAGCAGCCAGTCTATTGGGTTGATGTTGGTAATCCCTAAACAATAAGAAACCAGGCTGCCCGCGGCCGAACCTCGGGTGGTGGTAATAATGCCGCGCTCGCGCATCCAATTAACAAAATCGGCTACAACCAAGAAGTAAGCCGGATAGCCCTTGTCATTAATGACTTTCAGCTCGTATTCTATCCGTTGCCTGATTTCGTCATTAATGTCTTGAGCCTCGTATCGCTTGGTCAGGCCCTCATAGGTCTTTTCGCTAAGATACTGAGCGTTGCTTTTACCGCCCGGTATTTCAAAAACCGGAAAGTAGCGGCCGCCAATCTCGATTTCCGCATTGCAGCGCTCGGCGATTGTCACGGATTGCTCAACCGGTGCGGTGTCTGCCCCGAATTTTTTATAAACTTCTTCGGGCGAGTAAAGTGAAAGGTCAATGCCGCGCATATCAAGCCGCTCCGTGTCTGAAACAAGCTTGCCGGTAGACACGCAAACCAAGGCGTCCTGGGCTTCGGCGTCATCGGGGCGCAGATAGTGGCAGTCGAGCGTGGCCACGCGCGGCACGCCACTCGCTATGCTTAATTCTTTCAGGAAGTCGTTGACTTTTCCTTGCTCGGGAACTTCCGGGTGCGATTGCACTTCCAAAAAAACGTTGCCCTCGCCGAAAATGGAAAGGTATTCTTCGAGTATTGCTTTGGCTTCTGATGATGGTTTATCATCAATAATTGTTCTCGGTATTTCTCCGCCCAAGCAGCCGGTTAAGGCGATTATCCCTTTGCCGTATTCGCGCAAAACATTTTTATCGAGCCGCGGTTTGTAATAAAAACCTTCAAGATGGGAAATTGACACTAATTTCATTAAGTTCTTGTAGCCTTGGGAATTTTCCGCCAGCAATACCAAGTGGTAATAATCGTCGTCGAGTTTGGATTGTTTCCGGCTGCGGTGCTCTAGGGCCAAATAAGCCTCAACGCCGATAATCGGCTTAATGCCGGCCTTGAGGCAGGATTTATAAAATTCAACCACACCGTACATCACGCCATGGTCGGTTAAAGCCAGGGCGGGCATGTTCATCTCTTTGGCGCGATTCACCAAATCGGGAATTCTAGGCAAGCCATCTAAAAGGGAGTAATGGGAGTGGGTATGCAGATTTACAAAAGTTTTTTCTTTTTCCATATTCGGTTCTAAACTTCAGGATTTTTTGATGCCGGTTCAGCTTTGCTTTCCGGCTTATTCTTGCGACGAAGGCTTATGGCGATGCCGATCACGATAACAGTAAAGACAACCAACATAATGGGTAGCCATTTATATACTACTGCCCGGGAAATTTCGAGGATTTTTTGGGTTACATTTTGGCCGCTTGAAGTATCGGCCAGTACTAAGCTTAGGCCGATGACGGTAACCAAAACCGCAATCAGCCACAAAATAATTTTTGCCGTTTTTCTTTGCAAATTACGAGAATAATTGCTTAGCCGCAGTTTATTGATCTCTCCGGAGGAGATATCGGACAATTCGGTAATGCCCGTAAAGTAAACTCGCAGAACTTGTTCCGTAGTTTGTTTGTTGATGTTCCTGGGCAGATTTAAACTCAAAAGCTGGATCGTCAGCTGCCGGGCATGGACCAAGGATTGCGGGGAAGTCAAATGTTTTGCCGCCCATTCAAGCTTTTCATCATAGCTTGTGCCCGGGAACTTTTTTTGGTTTAAAACCTCCCGAAGCAATTTTTCCGATTCCATTAAAGAAAGGGCAAACCCTGCTGTATTGCCCTGATCGTAGTATTTTTCGATTTGCGACCAATCTAGAGTCATAAAATTTACTATATCATTCTACCAGATTTGCAGTTTTTTAAAGAGTCATTTTTTATGATATAATTAACCCCGTACGAAGTCCTGGATTACCAGGCAGACACGCATTTTTTCTAGCTTTTTTATATAAAACGATTTTAAATTCACCTGGCAATCTTAATATAACAGATATCCAGGTGTCTTACTTCGTTCGGGGTTAAGCCATAATGGAGCCGCAAAATCAAAACCAAAATACCGCTTCTGACCTATCGGAAAGTATTTACACCCGACCTGGTTTTTTTGACCGCCTCAAGCTGTTGTTCGGTGATTTTCTTTTCAATTTGAGCCATCGCACGAAAGCGATTTTACTGGTCATCGCCGGTTTCATTATTCTTGTTATTTTAGCTCTAACCTTTACTAAGTCAATTCTGCCCGCGCTATTGAGCCCGGACAACGGAGCGGGCGGCACTGTTTCAGATTTTCGCGGAATCATAATTGAGGAAACAACGCTTTTGCCGCGAACGGAGAATACGGCGGTTGCCGTCGTTCATTTGCGTAATCCAAATATTAGCCACGGGCTCTCCCGTCTTTTTTATTCTTGGTCGGCAACAAGCGGCACCGAGCTTATAGAGGCCGGTGAAGGCACTACCTACATTCTGCCGGACCAGGATAAATTTTTAGTAGTTCCCATAACCAAGGGCTTGCCCGCAAAATTGGATTTTGAACTCAAACCTCATCGCGCGGATTTTATCGTGCCGCTCTTGGGCGAGGGCGTGGGCTTGGCTGCGGTCAATGTAACTGGCCTTAATTCTGACCATGATTTTGTAGTCTCCGGCAAAATAAGCAACACTACAGGTTACGTTTTTTACACTACAGATGTCGCGGTTTTGTTAAGGCAGCCAAATGGTCAGCTTTTGGCGGCAGTTTCCACAAAACTTGAAAAGATGGGCCCCGGGGAATTTCGGGATTTCAATCTGATTTGGCCGAGAAATTTGCCTGGTGATGTGGTGGTTGATGTCAGGCCCAATGTAAACAAGCTAAGCGACGTTGAATTCGGCTTGCCTACAAAAGGCGGCGCAGGTTTTTAGCATTTTATGAAACGTTTTGATTTTGTATTGCTGGCGGCAATTATTCTTATTATCCTTGCTGGCTTGGCAACGCTTTACAGTATTGGCGTAACCAGCGGTGAATCAATTTTCTCCCGCCAACTCCTGGCTTTAGGTATTGGCTTGGCTGTTTTTTTTACCGCGGCTTTTTTGGATTATCGCGCCGTTTCGCAATACGCGCGATTTTTTTACGTTTTGGCCGTCGTTCTTTTAATCGCCGTTTTATTTATCGGCGGCGAGGTGCGGGGGTCAAACCGCTGGATTCCTCTGGGCGGGTTTAACCTTCAACCGGTCGAGTTTGCAAAGATCGCTCTTATTCTTGTTTTAGCCAAGTTTTTCACTAAAAAACGCGGGGAGGTGAGGGACGCCAAAGTGCTTACGCATTCTGTGGTCTTTATGCTCATCCTGATGGTTTTAGTTCTGCTTCAGCCTGACCTTGGTTCAGCGATCATGCTTTTTGCCATTTGGGCGACCCTTTTAATTTTTACACCCGTGAAAAAAAAGCATATTGCCGTTCTCTTGGTCTTGCTTTTATTGGTTGGCGCCGCCGGCTGGTATGGCTTTTTACATGATTACCAAAAAGACAGAATTTTAACCTTTGTTAATCCGGAGGCCGACCCACAAGGCACCGGCTATAATGTGCGCCAATCCATAATCGCCGTGGGTTCGGGAGAATTTTTAGGCCGTGGGCTTGGCCGCGGCTTTCAGAGCCATCTTAAATTTCTGCCCGAGCGTCATACGGATTTTATTTTTGCTAGTTTTGCCGAGGAATTGGGCTTCCTGGGGTCAAGCCTCCTTCTGGTTGCCTTTGGCCTGATGTTTTGGCGTCTGATACTGATTGCCCGGCGGTCTGCCGATTCCCTGGGTTTTTATTTGGTTTTAGGCGTCGCCGCCCTTATAATAATTCAGGTTTTTATTAACATCGCTATGAATATTGGGCTTATGCCGGTTACAGGCATTACCTTGCCGCTCGTTTCTTACGGCGGCAGCTCGCTTATCTCCACGCTTTTCTTGCTTGGTTTGGCTCAGAGCGTATATCGTCGTTCCCAAGCGGGAATATAAGAACAAACTCCAAACTTCAACACTCAAACTCCAATTTCCGGAATTGATAATTGAAGTTTGCCTGCCTGCCGAAGCATTGGTGCAGGCAGGAGGATTCCTTGAGGATTGAAGATTGAGGATTGAAGGTTTGCTGTGGATAGGATGTCTTTTAAAGCCTGTTATACTTTAGATAAGAATACGACCCTAAACAAAAATAAAATGAACGAAAAACAACCGGAAAAGGAATTGGAACGGGTTATGTTGTGGCTTTCGGAAAAAATGCGGTGTCCGCTTTGCGGTTTTCGCTATAATCTCGAAAGAATAAAAGTCATACCTGGCGGCATCGGAAAAGCCGGGGCAGTAAGGGTGCACACCGATTGCGGCGAATGCGCTTCGTCGCTCCTTTTCGCTTTAGATGTGCGCGGCGGCGAGGTGATGCTCTGCGGCATAGTAACTGATTTAACTTATGACGATGCTTTTAAATTTCAAAACAGGCAGCCGCTAAGCGCAGATGATGTGCTTAATCTCCACCGGCTATTGGCAGATTTTGACGGAAATTTGAACGCGGTTTTGCCCAAATAGCGCAAAAATTTAATTTAGCTATGACGGCCAAGGATTGACATAAGTCAGTCCTTTTAGTAAACTTTATTCTGTTATTATTTATCCTGTGATACAACCTCGATAATTCTCTGCCTATCGGCAGACAGGTCCTATCGTTTTGATGAATCGGGATAATAAGGACAATTTAGATAATTAATTACCTGGCCCATATTTCCTCGTCGAATTAGCCGAAGCTCAAAACGATCGAGGTTGATATCCGGGATTGAAGTTAATTTAATGGCTGTCCAACAATTAGTTATAGAAGCAAACAAAAGGGAAGCGGGAATAACGCCTGCTAAAATACGCGCGGATGGTTTAATACCGGCCGTATTGTACGGTCATAACACCGAAAATATTTCTTTGAGTGTTCCGGCCAGTATTTTTGAAAAAATATACCGCGAAGCCGGGGAAAGCACCATTGTCGGGCTGAAGATTAACGGTTCTGATACCGTCAATGTTTTAATTCACGACACCCAGGCTCACGGCACCAAAGACTATATTACGCATGTTGATTTTTACAAAGTCAATATGACCGAGAAACTTACTGCCACCGTACCGCTTAAATTTATCGGCGAGCCGCCGGCGGTTAAAGCTTTGGGCGGAACTTTGGTCCACCCGATTTCCGAAGTTGAGGTAGAAAGTTTGCCGGGCGACCTGCCGCATGAAATCGAAGTTGACGTATCCGGCCTGGTGACATTCGATATTGTTATTAGAATCAGCGATTTGAAAGTGGACAGAAGCAAGGTGGAAATAAAAGCAGAGGATGATGCCGTGGTGATTATGGTTGAGCCTCCGCGCACGGAAGAAGAGCTTAAGGAGCTTGAAAGCGCGCCGGTTGAGGCCGACGTTACTGCGGTTGAGGGTGTGGCTGAACCGAAGGCCGAAGAGGGCGCTGAAGGCGAGGGAACCAAGGAAGATTCGGAGCAGAATAAAAAATCCGCTGAAAAGTAAAACGTTCGCAATCTTAATTTTAAAAACGACCCGCTTGATGGGTCGTTTTTAAAAATCCTAACATAACCCGGCCCCAAAGGCAGGGGCTGTTTTTTGTCTGCGCGAGGTGGGTTTACTAGAAGATTATTGAATTTTAAAATCCTGCGACCTTGTTGTTTTTGAGTCAAATTAGACAGTCGGACAAAAGAATAGAGTAGACAAAAGAAAAATTAAGATTATAATAATTTATGTATATACATAAAAAGTCATAATAATAAAAAGTGCGAAATAAGGGAAACATGAGGGGAAACAATATGTCGCGGCCGAATATAAACAGTTTAATAGAAAAAATCAATCCGACCGACAGGGCAATGTTAACTGACCGGCAAATAGCTGCCCTAAAGAATACCGGCCAAGTCGTTTTGGTGCTCGTGGCCATAGCTGGTGCTCTGACGGTAGCCGGCGCTGCGCCCGGAGTTCTAAGGGCTTTATCGCGTTCCTCGTGGGCCAGGCGACAACTTGCCGGCTGCGGCCCCACCGAACGTAAGAAGAGAATGAACAAGGAATTACGCCGAGCTCTTTAATTATCTAAAACAGCAAGGCAAAGTAACCCTCACGCCCAAGGGCGACGATTATCTTATTAAAATCAAGGAGCGGGGGAGAAACGCAATAAGGCGTCTTAATTTTGAGAATCTGGAAGTGCCGAAAGCGGCGAAATGGGACGGGCGATGGTGGGCGGTTTTGGCGGATATTCCGGTCAAGGATCGCGTTTGGGCCGATCAGTTTAGGGTAAAGGTTAAGACCTTGGGGTTTTATCCCTTGCAGCGTACCGTCTGGTTTTATCCGTTTGACCCGCGCGATGAAATAGATTTTGTTGCCGAATTTTATCATGTTTATCGGTTTGTGACGGTCATACGGGTTGATAAGCTAAATGAAAACGACCGGCAAACATTGCAAAAGTATTTTCGCGATCAAAAAATTATCTGAATTCGATATTATGACTTTTTATGTATATCCATAAAAAGTCATAATATAGGAGATGTGAGAAGCCCGCCGGAGAAAACGTATCCGGCGGGCTTTTGCCCTGGGGAGGGCTGGTGAAGAAGTTGTCTACCACGGCCGGGTGGCCGTGGTATGGATTATCATGTCCGAACCCTGTAGCGAGGGCGCTACAGCCGAGGCCAGCCGGATCGCGGCGGTTGAGGCCGGACCAAAGCGCAGCTGGCCGTCGCGCGCGGCGCGGAAGGCGTGTTCGGGACGGATACTTTGCAGGCGCATGACATCAGCGCCGGCATAGAGCAGCTCGAGGTACCTAACATCGCCCGCTGTCACGCCTTCGAACGAGCTTGGGCAACCATAACTGCCCTGGCTCGACTTGAAGGCGCACGTGTGGTTCAAACCCAGTGTGTGCGTCCCCTCGTGCGCGAGGGTCGGCAATCCGCCGGGACTGAGCAGCGCGCGCGCGCGAACTATAATCCTTGCCGCCCCTATGTTTTGGGTTGCTCCTGTCCAGATCTCGGCACAAGCAATTCTTCCCGAACAGGATACAGCAGCAGTGTCGTTTACGACAATAGCGATGCCACCTCCGCGGGCTTCTGCCGCAGTACCACGGCGCACCCAGTTCGGTCCGAGCTTGGCCTGGAAATGAGCAAGCAGTGCCTCAAATCCCGCCACATTCTCGACCGTTACTCCCAGGTTGGAACCGAGGGTATCGATGGCCATGGGTATCGATAGCCCTTTGGTCACGCCCGGCCAGGTCATGTTTGTAGAGCCAAAGAGTGATCCTCCATCGCTGGCTGGTTTGTAGGCTCCGATCATATCCACTGCGCTGACCTGCCCACGGAACTCACCTTCCTGAATTTGCCACTGTTGCGGCACGAACAGGAAAGGCGTGTTCGCCGAAAGCGAGTCACACCGGACACTTGCCTCGGTCGGCAGGTATCCGTCCCCGTCGCGGGCCCAAAGCAGTACCCGGTCGCTCGTGTTCACGCAGCCAGCCGTCTGCCGCCAGTTCAGGTTCGTGGATGTGCCCACAAACGATGAGTC
>MFES01000034.1:20590-22846 GCA_001779955.1 Candidatus Doudnabacteria bacterium RIFCSPHIGHO2_02_FULL_46_11
GCATTACTACTGCCACCCAAAAGCTGGGTGACAACCCCTACGCCTGCGTTAGTGTAGGGGAACAGCCGGAAGCGAATCATCGGGAAACGAACCGTAACGCGTCCGGTCAGGGTTTTACTCTGGCTTGCACCGGCGGGCGTGAACTCAACGCTCACATCACACGTTGCCTCACCTGTGACTTCGGCTTCCCAGCGGAAGCCGTAATCCACCAGCTGCTTGCCGCAGACTGTTAGGTTGCGGTAGCTCGCCGGAGTCATATCGCGGACGCCGTTTGTGTATCCAGCGAACTCGACAGTGAAGCGGAGCGTTTCGACCGTTTGGGGAGAAATCATACTCCCCGTGAGCAGCACCTCTTCCGGAGGCCTGCTCGGATCATTGTCGCAACCGGCCGCGCCTAAGGCGCAGGCCAGGACGAGCGACAACTTCTTCGCATACATGTGGACCTCCTTGGGCCTATCGAGAACAATCTATCTTGCTTAGTATTCAGATATTGATCTTATCATAATTATGGCATTAAATCAAGGGTAAAGCAAATTGTATATTATGCACAGGAATGCTATAATATATTCAATAGGATTTTTATTAAGAAATAAATAAAAAATTGATGCTTTTTAAGCAGAAATCGTTGTTTTTAAGAGCTTTGGCGCTTGCAGCCTTTTTATTATTGCTGATTCCTTTTTCACAAATTTATGCCGCGCCCGAGGCGCCGCCGCCCTTAGACCCCGGGGAGGGAGCTATATATAATGTTTCTTCGCCATCAAATACTATTGTAAATTATCCGGCCTATTTCAGCGCCAGTTATGCCTGGAATTCTGTTTGTGGCGCTTTTTACCGTATTTTTATTTATCAAACATCTCCGTCTTATTATCTTTATGCTGTAGTTGCGTCTGGTGAGGATTTAATAAATCAGACTGGTAACGATAGCCTTAGCGGCTCGTGGCCGATAGGCACACCGGGCTCTTATGAAGCCCAGTTTATACTTGGGGCCCAAGACTGTGTTACCGAAGAGCCATCTACACTGGCTTCGGACATACGGCCTTTTACGGTTTTAGGTACAACCGATATTACGGCCAACGGTAGCCAGGGGCCGCTTATACTTGCCAGCGGGGAGAATTTAACTTTAGCCTGGGTGTCTGAAGGCGTAACTCCGACTTGTACCCTTACCTTGCCGGTAACAGGGCCAGGCGGCGTGCCATCGACCGGTAATAGCGGTTCCTTGACTCCCAGCCACCCCGATTACCCGCCGGACAATGGAAACTCGCTTGTTTATGAAATTTCTTGTAATAGTCAAAATGGTGCTGGTATTGTCACAGATAGTGTGTTCGCTAAGCGGGGTTCGCTTGCCGAAGATCCTGAAGTTAATCTTATAATCAGTGTTGATGGCAGTCCGGATCAGGACGTTTCTTCAATTACCGTAACCTCTCTTCAAACCATAGAACTTACTTGGGCATCTCAGAGTGCCAGCCAGTGCAATTTTACCGAGCCTTTTGACCCTGATCAGGGGGATATTGGCTTGGCCGGATCAAGCACGTTTACGCCTTCTAACATCTATCACCCGACCAACTCTCCTACGGAAAGTTACACTTACACTGTCAGTTGTAATAATGGTTCTATAGTCGCAGAGGATTCTATTACAGTAAGCGTGTATGACCCGCCACCTCCACCCAACCCCCAATGCAGCGACAATATTGATAACGACGGTGATGGCTTAATTGACCACCCGGCTGACCCCGGCTGTGCCGGTCCGACTGATGATAACGAAACCGATCCACCACCTCCGCTCCCGCCGAGCGAGGCTTATATCACTATTTATTTACTTGAGCAGGGAACCGGCAACTGGATAACTAGCGGTAGCTGGTCATTCGGTTCAAATCCTGCCGGAGCGGTTGATCCTGCCAGCAGTTCTATTCCTGCCGTTTTTCCCATGACCAACCTCGAGGCCAGAAGCCATACAGTAACCACAGATTCATCCGGCGTATTGGTTAATTTTACCGTTAACCCCATTGATGGTTATCAGTATCCGCCGGTTTATGAGGTCGCAAGCGACGGATCGACTTACGACAATACCAACAGTTTTACGATTTATCCGACGGATGAGGTATCATTCATCGCCGTTTTTGCGCCGGAACCGGTAACTACGCAATGCAGTGACGGTATTGATAATACCGATCCCGAAGATACCCTGGTTGATATGCTCGACCCTGGCTGCGCCGGGCCTGGCGATAACGATGAAACCGATCCACCGCTTGATCCCCA
>MFES01000035.1:0-13976 GCA_001779955.1 Candidatus Doudnabacteria bacterium RIFCSPHIGHO2_02_FULL_46_11
ATGATATAGGTAAAGCTGGCAATTGACCAAGCTAAAGAAGATTCACGGCCTCTTTGGTCAGAATCGGAAAACCGGGCAAGCTCGGCCTGAAAAGCCGGCCAGAAAAAAGCTTTTTGCATGGCTAAAAATGCCGCGGCTACAATGACGAATTTTTCGTGTCCGGGCAGATAAAAAAGCATCAGCCAATAACCTACCTGAAAAGGAATGTTATAAACTAAAGCGTGCTTATAGCCTTTTTTCGAGGCAAGCGCTGCGCCATAAGGCACAAACAAAATGTAGAAAAAATAAACTGCGGCAAAAAACAGCAATATCTTTGTTAAATCCCAGCCGAGCGCCACCACAAAGTAGATCGGCTCGAACAAAATCATCAAAGCCACGGCGAAATCGGCGATAGTTATGGCGACATAAAACTCGCCAAGCTGTTTTTTGACAGCGTGCGAAAAATATTTTGGTAAATGCGGCAGTATTGGAACTATCATCCCGTCAAATTGTCATTTGTTTTAGCGCATCAAAAATTTGTTTTTTGGAAATAGACCCCTCGCGCAAAATCTTAATATCATTAGCGGTTAAATCAACTACTGTTGAAATCCGCCCCTTCTTTAGTTTACCACCATTAACGATTAGGTCCGGCTTATATTTCCTTTTTTTAAACTCAAGCTCAATTTCTTGCGCGGAATAGCAAGGAGACTTACCGGAAATATTCGCACTGGTCGTGGTTATAGGTACGCCCAACTTTTTAGTGATGAGCTGCGGAAAAGGATGCTTGGCCATTCTAATACCTACTTTCTTACCCCCAGATAATATACGCCAGCTTTTTCTTTGGAAAAGCGACTTTTTCAAAGGTAGCACTAATGTTAAAGTACCCGGCATAAATTTACGCCAGAATATTAACGCCCGCTCATCGAAAACTGCAATTTTCCTTGCTTGGGACAAATCACTCACTGCTATTGAAACTGCCTTTATGGCGCTTCTCCCTTTTATTTTGTAAATTTTTTTCAGCGCGGGCACACTATTTGCTAAAGCGCCCAAACCATAAGCCGTATCAGTCGGATATGCTATGACTCCGCCTTTTTTCAGTACTCGAACGGCCAGTTCAATATCTTTGAGCATTGACATTTTTTGATAAACTGTTAGCTTTAAGGCACCCAACGGCTTCTTCGCGAGGCCAAACAAGGAGGGCAACATGCCCTGCACCTGTACCCCGGCAGCACACGCAGCCATCGCGGCGGATCTCGATAATTTGCGTTATCGGATCCTGTTCGAGGATGAGCCGTGTGAACGGCTGCCGGAACTAGACGGCTTGCACGCCGGTATCGCACGGATCGTCCACCGCCGAGTCGGCTCGCGGGCCTGGCGCACGCATGCTCTAAAGGTGCGTTACGCCGTCAACCTTCACCTCGATCGGGCATCGGGCCGTGATCTCAACGGCTGCTTTGATGCCCTGATCGCCCACCTCCAACCGCAAAATGAGGGTACCGATGCATCAACCAGACGCCGGCGACGCAAGGTCGCCTGAAAGCGTCAGGTCAACTCACGGCCGCTGACTTAGCAAGACTCGGATAATCCGAGTCAGTCAGCGGCCCTTATGTTTTTAAACTACTTTTTTAACTACAAAATTCAGAATTCTGCCAGGCACGTAGATCATTTTTTCGACCTGCGAGATATTTTGGATATAAGTTTTTATCTTTTCGCTTTTCAAGGCCATTGCCGCAACTTCTTCTTTTTCCATATCAGCCGGGACTTCCAAAGTATCGCGCAGTTTGCCGTTGACCTGAACGGCCAATCGCACCTTCTGTCCCGCTTCAACCTCACGTATGTCCGGCCATGAACTTTTTTGCACGCTTCGCTTGTTGCCCAAGCGTTCCCAAATTTCCTCGGCGATATGCGGAGCAAAGGGCGATAGAATTAGAACGTAGGTTGAAATTACTTTTCTCGAAACTTCTCCGGGCGAAGCCAAAAGACTGTGTGAAAATTCCATCATTGCGGCAATGGCCGTATTGAATTTCATATTTTCTATGTCGCTGGTAACTTTATTCACCAAGATCTGCAGCCTGGCTTCCAGTTCTTTGGGCGATTTTTTAGCAGGTTCTGCGTCTAGGACAGCCTCGGAAATATCCCAAACTCTTTTTAAAAATCTGGAGATACCAACCATGCTGCGCGTATTCCAGGGTTTGGCGTCTTCGAACGGCCCCATGAACATTTCATAAACTCGCAAAGTGTCGGCGCCAAATTCCTTGATAATATCGTCGGGATTGATAACATTGCCGCGGCTCTTACTCATCTTTTGGCCATCGGGCGCCAAGATTAATCCCTGGTTTCGCAGGCTCTTGAAAGGCTCATCAGTTGAAACAAAACCGGCATCAAACAAAACTTTGTGCCAAAAACGAGCATACAACAAATGCAACACGGCGTGCTCGGCGCCGCCAACATACAAGTCAACAGGCATCCAAACTTTTTCTTTCTCCTTATCCCAGGCCTCTTTGCTGTTATGCGGGTCTATAAAGCGCAAATAATACCAGCAGCTCCCGGCCCACTGCGGCATGGTGTTGGTTTCCCGTTTTGCTTCTCCGCTACATTTAGGGCAACGGGTATTCACCCAATCCTCAATTGCGGCCAAGGGCGATTCGCCTGTTCCGGTGGGCTCGTATTTTTCAACCTCCGGTAACAATACGGGCAAGTCAATTTCTCGCACCGGGACAATGCCACAGGAAGGGCAATGTACTATTGGGATAGGCTCACCCCAATATCTTTGCCGAGAAAAAATCCAATCGCGCAGTTTTAAGGTTTCGGCTTTTTCGCCCTCGCCCCGCCGCTCCAAATAATTCAAAATATTTTTTTTGGCCTCATCAGAATGCATGCCGCTGAAACCGCCGGAATCGACAAGCACGCCCTCGCCGGTATAAGGCAAATCTATATTCGCATCCGAACCCTCCGCTACCACTACCGCATGGATGGCTAAATCGTACTTTTTGGCAAAATCATAATCGCGGGCGTCATGAGCCGGTACGGCCATAATCGCCCCGGCACCGACATTGCCTAAAACATAGTCGGCCACCCAAATCGGAATTTCTTGCTGATTTATCGGGTTAACGGCATAGGCTCCGGTAAACACGCCGCTTTTATCGGCCGCCGCCTCAACTTCCCTTTCTAAATCGGCTTTGCCCGCGGCATGGTCTATATAAGCCATGACCTGTTCGCTTTGCGCGGGCGTAACAATTTCCCTGATCAATTTGTGTTCAGGCGCAAGCACGATAAAAGTCGCGCCAAAAATCGTATCAACGCGCGTGGTGAATATTTCAATGTCCGCCTTCATTCCCCTGACTTCAAAAAAAACTTTAGCGCCCATTTTTTTACCAATCCAGTCGCGCTGAAGTTTTTTTATCGGCTCCGGCCAGTCCACTTTTTCCAAATCAGAAAGCAGCCGGTCGGCGTAAGCCGTAATTTTCAATATCCACTGGCGCATTTTTTTTCTCTCCACCGGCGTACCGCAGCGTTCGCATTTGCCGTCAACCACTTCTTCGTTGGCCAAACCGGTTTTATCTTTCGGGCACCAGTTTATCGGCGCGTCCGTCTCATAAGCCAAGCCCTTTTTGAATAATTGCAGAAAAATCCATTGTGTCCATTTGTAATAATTCGGATCAGTCGTGCTAACTTCGCGGGACCAATCATAAGAAAGGCCCAGGGATTTTATCTGCTTGCGAAAGTTATCAATATTTTTTTGGGTCACTGTTGCCGGATGCGTGCCAGTCTTGATGGCATAGTTTTCGGCAGGCAAGCCAAAGGCGTCCCAACCCATGGGATGTAATACCGATTTTCCTTTCATCCTTAAATGCCGCGCCATTATGTCGGTGGCGGTGTAACCTTCCGGGTGGCCAACATGCAGGCCATCGGCCGAAGGATAGGGGAACATATCGAGTATGTACACCTTCTCCCCTTCCGGCAAATCAGGCGTTTCGAATAGCTTTTTCTCTTCCCAATACTTTTGCCATTTTTTTTCTATAGCGTTGTAATCATAACGGCCAAAACTAACAGAAGACTTCTTGGCTGAAGTCTTGGTTTTTTTTGTTTCTACAGCTTCTGTATTTTCTGATTTTTTCTTTCGCGGCATATTGGGTTTATTATAACTCAAACTTAAACAATTAAAAACTCCTTCGGGAGCAGAAAGACAAAAAGAATAAGTTAGCCGACCAGCCGCAACAACCATAGAACGGCCGTGCTATGCTTGTTGCACCAAAATTTACAGGTTGAACTGCTCGTGAATATTATTCTCGTTTCCTAAATATTGACCCTCCAGAAAGCTCGCATATTGTTCTGCGTGATAATGGCGGCAGATTCGCCAATCCTAAATATAATTTAACATATAATTTTACTTTTAAAAAACAGCGAGCTCCGCCGAGATGTACTCGGCGGAGCTTTCAAAACGCGGGAGGGCCAAGGGACCAAACCAAGGCCCAATCCGCGCGGACGCGCGGATCAAGCGGCCAAGTCCAGAACCTTGCGGGCACGACCGAGACGATCACCCCGGTCGAAGTCGTCGCCGAGCCAGAACCAGCCCACACCGCCGTCCGTGCCCAGGGCCGACACGTAGCGGTCGCTGTCGGAGTCGCGCACGATGGTCCCGGTAGCAATGATGAAGATCTTGTCACGGATCTCGGCCGGGATCAGGTGGCGCTGACGGGCGAGGGCGCGGATCTGCCCGTGCGTCAGTCGCGCCTTGAGGAGCTTGGCGCGTATGAGCATGTCCTCACCGCCGCACAATGGCTCATCGTCCACCAAAAACTCCTGGAGGTCGATGGCGTAACGGCCGGGCGTGACCTCGGACAGTGAGTCCGGCGCATGGCCCTCGCCCCAGTCCGGGAGCTCGTAGGCCAGGTCTTCGACCGTGACCTTGATCACGATCCCGGTCGGCGTGAGAAGGTCAACTACGGCGTCGATCAGTCGCTCGCGATCTTCGCGGCCCTGCTCGCTGGTGAGAGCGTAAATCCGCTCATCAGACCAACCGCGAGCGGTCAGTCCTTCTACGAGCAGGCTGATGATGTGGCCCATCCAGCCCGCCACTCTCATGAACCAGGTCTTTTCCTGCCGGCTTGCACGTGACATTGAAGCCTCCGGTTTGTTGGTCGTCCGCTGCCGGGCGTAATTCGCCAGGCTCCAAGCAACCATTTTGCAAACCCTGTCTCCGGATTGAAAACAGGAGAAAAGCCTGATTTTAGCCAATCTCCTGTTTTCAATACTAACCTTATATTATAGCGCGAATATTAATTTATGTCAAACAGGTTCCTGGCATTATTTTCTGTAGCCTCAAGCACCTTTCCGACACTCACGCCTTTTATTTCCGCGATTTTTTTCGCAATAAACTTGGTAAATTTGGGTTCATTCCGCTTGCCGCGAAACGGCACTGGCGTCAAATAAGGCGCATCGGTTTCCAAAAGCAAGTTTTCCAGAGGTATTTCACGAACAACTTCAACGAGCGGATTAGTTTTGCCTGAATCGGGCGAAGCGGAGCTTCGTTTGGGGTCAAAAGTAAGAATGCCTGAAATGCCAAGATAAAACCCGCGTTCAACAAACTGCCGAGCAATGCGCAAATCGCCGCTGAAAGAATGTATGGTCGCTTTTTTTACGTTTTCCTCTTCAAAAATTCGTAAAACATCCTGATAGGCATCGTAGCCGGCCTGCTCGTCGCGGGTATGCACCACAAGCGGCAGATTTTGCTCGAGCGCCAATTTTATCTGTGCTTTGAACAATTCCGCCTGCGCTTCGCGCGCTTCATATTCGGTGCGACCTTCTAAATCCTGGTTCTGCCAATAATAATCCAGCCCGCACTCCCCGATTCCAACGATTTTGTTGGAATCGCCCTGAGCTTGTCGAAGGGCGCCCTTAATAAGCGCAACAACCTCATCAGGCATAACTCGTAAAGCAAAGTGCGGATGAACGCCGAGGCAGGCGTAAATTTTATCATACTCGCGCGATAATTCAGCCACTGTTTCCAAGTTTTGCGGGTCGGCGCAGACATTAACGACAAAAGCCAACTCTTTCAAGTTGTCTTCGATAGCCTGCTCGCGGTCGGCCTCAAACCGCTCGTCTTCAAAATGGCAGTGGGTATCAACGAGCATAAATTAAAATTCAAAAATCAAAAGTCAAAATTACAAATGAGAATAAGACCAATGGAGACAATTTTTATCACAACTGTTGACGGCCGTGAACGGTTGTGATAAGTCACTCTATGTGAGGGAACAAGGGCTCGGCTTTGGTGATTTTTTCGGCAGACAAACCTGCACGGATCTTTTCGGCAGTTTCCGGCATGTAAGGTGCAAGGCCGAAGGCTATATCCTGCAAAACTGCGGCTAAATCATTTAACAAACTTTTTAATTTCGCATCATCCTTACCGGCCAATTCCCAGGGCTTTTCTTTATCAATAGTCTGATTAGCCCAGGCAATTACTTCCCAGATTTTTTCTAAAGCGATATTAAACTTGAAATTATCGGTGAGCGTTAAAGCGTCTTCAATTTCTGCTCTTTTTGCCGATTTTTCAATTTCGGCAATTTCGCCACCCAAGTATTTTTCAATCATATTGGTCAAGCGGGAAAACAAATTGCCTAAACCGTTAGCCAAGTCGGAATTATAGCGAACCTTCAGCTTATCCTCCGACACATCGCCATCCTGGCCGAACGGCACTTCACGCAAAACAAAATACCGCACGGCATCGGCCCCGTATTTGTCCACCCAGTCATTCGGGTCAATGACATTGCCCAAAGTTTTGCTCATCTTTTGGCCACCGACAGTGAAAAATCCGTGAGCCACTATCTTTTTGGGCGGCTGCTCGCCAATGGCAAGGAGTAGCGCGGGCCAAATGACGGCGTGAAATTTGATAATATCTTTACCGACTAAATGAGCATCAGCCGGCCAAAACTTTTTAAAATTTTCTTCGTCAGCGCCGTATCCTACAGCTGTACAATAGTTAAAGAGCTCGTCCAGCCAAACGTAAATGGTCTGCTCTTTGTCCCAGGGCAAGGGCAGGGCGAATTTCGCCGTGCGGCGCGAAATGGCAATATCTTCCAGCCCTTGATTGATAAAACCCAACACTTCATTTTTGCGTACAAATGGTTCTATTTTTATTTCGTCTGCTTCAATTTTATCCTTAAGGATTTCCTGGTATTCGGAAAGTTTAAAAAACCAGTTTCTCTCTTTTACGAGTTCTGGCTTTTTATTATGCAGAGGACATAAACCTTCCGGCGTCAGTTCCGTTTCCTTTTTAAAAGATTCGCAGCCAATGCAGTAAAGGCCCTCGTAGTCGGCTTCATAAACTTTTCCCGAACTTTTGAGTTTTAAGAAAAATTTTTCTACGGCTTGAGCATGCCGGTCCTCGGTGGTTCGGATAAAATCGTCCGGGGCAATTCCCAAGTGGTCCCAAGTTAAGGAAAATTTGGCCGCGTTTTCATCGGCAAAAACCCGCACTTCTTTTCCTGCTTTTTCCGCGCTTTCGGCAATCTTGGTACCGTGTTCGGCCGTGCCGGTCAAAAAATAAACCTCGTCGCCTGAAAAACGACGAAGCCGGGCCACCACGTCTGCGGCAATGGTAGTATAAGCCGAACCAATATGCGGCTTATCGTTCACATAGTAGATAGGCGCGGTAATATAGTACTTGTTTTGAGACATAAAAAATTATAACTTTTTATGTATATACATAAATTATCATAATATTGCTATTTGAGCAGAATACTCTCGGGCTTTTCCGGTACATGGGGCTGCTTGCCGTAAATATATGCCTCAACTATAACTGAAGCGGCGGCCACGACCGGCACGGCCAAAAGCGCGCCGAAAATTCCGGCAAGCTTAAACCCGATAAGCACCGAAAACAAAATAACGAGGGGGTGGAGGCCCACGGTTTTTTCCATAATTTTCGGCACCAAAATATAATTCTCGGTTTTTTGAACGAGCAAATACATAATACCAACCACAAAAGCCAAAGCCGGCGATTGGGTAAAAGCAATTAAAATTGCCGGAATGGCAGCCATAATCGGACCAAGAAACGGCACAATTTCCAGAAGACCGGCCACTGCCGCCAAAGCCAAAGCTAAATTGATATTCAAGAGCGATAATATGGTGAACGTAACCAAAAATATCGTCAGTGATAAAATAATCTGGCCGAGCAACCACATACCGAGCTTGCGCTGAATGGCTGTAATTACCCTTACCGCTTTTTCCCTGTGTTCTTCGGGTAATAACTGCTTAACCGTTGCCCTCATGGCGGTTTGTTCGACAACTAAATAAAAAGAAATCACAAGCACGGCAATAATTTCCAAAAAACCGGTCAGGAAATTAACCGCCCGGCCCAAGGTATTGGCTGAAGCGTTGCTGAAGCTATCAAAAAGATTGCTTAGGGAGTTGCCCAAGCCCATGCTTCGCAGGAATTCGTAGAACTGACCGTCGCTGTTATTTACATTTTGAACGAATTCCTTGTATTTGATGCCAAGCTGGCTAAACTGCTCAATAAAGAGCGGCGTAAGCGTGTAAAAGAATAGTCCGAGCAACCCCAAAACAATGACGTAAACTAAAAGCACGGTCAGGGTTCGTGGAAATTTGAGGGTTTTATGCGCCGTGGCCACCAGGGGCTCCAGGGCCGAGGCAAAAGTTACGGCCACTAAAAGAAGCAGAACAATATCTCGAACTACATAAAACAAAGCCAAGCCCAGGACAATAAAAACCGTCTTGAGGATGGTGCTTGTCGTTATCTCAATCTTGGCCGCATTAGAATTTAACATTTACTATAGTCTAATGTGTTTCTAGACCTTTTGGCAAACCGGGAAATCAAAACAGGTCAGACCTCAAAAAAACTTCCCGAGGTCTGACCTGAAAATCACCGAAAACGCGAAACTAACCGATTTTCTTTTTTATAGTTTTAAGCTTAGCCACATCTTCAGTGCGGTCGTCTTTAGTTTCTAAAATCCAAGCTAGGTTATCAAGTTTTTTCTTTTTGAAATACTGGGCGAGGGCTAAAAACCCGTCCTCGCCAATGTGGCCTTTGCCAATATGTTCATGCCTGTCGCGCCGGCCGCCCAAATCAACTTTAGAATCATTGCAATGAATGAGTTTGAGATATTCCAAGCCGATGGCCTTATCGAACTCCTTGAAAACCTTTTCAATTGATTCGGCAGTCCGCAAATCATAGCCCGAAGCAAAAGCGTGCTGGGTGTCAAAACAAATGCCGCCCAGAGTTTTACCCAAGTATTTTTTGTTGAAATCCAAAATCTGGGCCAGCTCCGAGAAACTATCGCCGGCTATTTCTCCCGCGCCGGCCGAAATCTCAACCAGCAACTTGGTTGATCCGGTATATTTTTCCAAAGCCCTGCCCACGCCTTCCGCTACCTGCCGCATGCCTTTTTTTTGGCCCAGGTCTTTAAGACTTCCAGGATGAAACATCACAAAACTCGCCCCTAAAAGCGTACCCCTTTCCAATTCCTGCCGCAGGACCGAAACAGTGCCGTAATAAATTCGGTTGTTCCCCGATCCTAAATTGGTAAAATACGGCGCGTGAATTACGAAATCCTTGAAGCCGTGTTTTTTCATAGCCGCCTTAAATTTAACGACATGCGAGGTCGATAAATCTGGCGCCGGACCGCCTTGGGGCGGACGGGAAAAAATCTGGAAGGTGTCCAAACCTAAAGCCGCCGCGTTCTCCGGTGCATTCCATACCCCCTTTGCTGCTGATACGTGCGCGCCTACGAGCATAATACTTGACAAATAACTAATTATATTTATAATAATAAGTCCAATATTAATATTAGCAACGGACTCACATAACCACGGAGGGACGGATGGACGATAAAGTGATCCGCCAGCTTCTTGAGCAAGAAGCTGGGCCTGGCGAGCATCTCGCTGTATTAAGTGCAGTACCGCTCAACGGTGCGATTAAGGTCGCCGTCAACCAAGGTCGCCAAATACTGGTGGCACGGGGGTGGGTGACTGAAATCTCGGAAGTACCCGGCATGCAGTACGTTGCTGTACTCTTCGATGACACTTCGCACTGGAGCGAGTTCAGGCCTGACTACCCGTGCCTGATGCTGCCGCCAAGGGAAGGCGATCTGGAGGAACTCCGAGCCGCGCTCACTCGTTGGACAGAGATCAACGAGAGGGTCACTCGGGCTATGCGTCCGAAACCCTGACCGCCCGCGAAGGTCGCCCTGCGACCACGCGGGCGATTTTCGTTCCCTTTCGCACGCCGCCCAAATAATAGCGAGGTTTGTACTTGAGAAAAACATCGCGCAGGCCGACGGGCCGAGCGAGAGGAAAAATTTCAGCAGAAATTTATTCCGGTTTTTCGAAAGTAGCGAACCGAAGCTATAACCTCGATATTATTTGCTCAAAAGAACTTTTATCCTTATCACTGTACGGTCCAATTACAGCGAGCGTAGTTAAATCGCCGCGGATTACGGCTTGAGCGGCTTTGCGCACTTCTTGGGGCGTAACTGCGTCTATTTTTTTCATCCAAGTTGTCGGTTCTTCAACTTTTTTTGCAAATGCCAGTTGTTGCAAACACCAAGACATTTTACTGCTTGTGCCCTCAAGCGACAGCGCGACCGTGCCCTTAAGGTACTCTTTTGCCTTGCGCATTTCTTTGAGCGTAAGCAAATTATTCCGCATTTTCTTAAGCTCCTTAATAACCACTTCAAGCGACATATCAATTTTTCCTATTTCCACTCCGGCGCGCACAATGAACGCCCCAACATCCTGATAACTGCTGTGATTGGCGTCAATATAATAAGCCAGACCGCGCTTTTCGCGCACTTCCGTAAAAAGGCGACCGCTCATGCCGCCGGAAAGAACGGCTGATAAAATATCCATGGCGTAGTTGCGCGTGTCATTGTAGTCAAAACCTCGAAAACCAATGGCAAAATGCGCCTGGTTGGTTTGCTTTGATTGCATGACCATTTTTTTCTGCCGGGCGCCCTCCGCTTTTTCCGGAAGAGCAACTTCTTCCTTGCCTTTATAATCGGACCAGTATTTGGAAACAAGCAACCTTACTTCCTCCTCGTCGAATTTTCCGGCCACGGCCACGATTGTATTTTTGGGATTGTAAAAATTCCTGCGGTAGTCGGTTATATCTTTTTTGGTAATGGCGCGGACATGCGCGGGGCTACCGGCAATGTTACGGCCCAAAGAATGGTTATCCCACATCCCCTCCTCGAGCATATCCATAATATGGTGCTGGGGCGTGTCGAGGTACATATTTATTTCCTCAATTATGACCCCTTTTTCTTTTTCAATTTCCGCGGGCTTAAACGTTGGATAGCGAAATAAATCGGTGACTACGTCAAAAGCCAGCACAATATGGCGGCTTTCCACCTGGGCGTAATATTGGGTGTGCTCTTTGCCGGTGTTGGCGTTCATCACTCCCCCCACGGAATCTATGGCTTCGGACAAGCCCTTAGCCGTGGAGTAGTTTTTTGTGCCCTTAAAATTAAGATGTTCCAAAAAATGCGAGATGCCGTTTATGTGTTCTTCTTCGTTGCGGGAACCGACTTTAACAAAAGCGTCCACGACCACGGCTTGTGATGTCGGATTTGGCACTAACAAAACTGTTAATCCATTGTCTAATTTATAAGTAGAGTACACAAGAAATTTTACAATTCACAATTTTCAATTTTCAAACAATTTCCCAATGTTTTAAACATTATAAAATTCTGACATTGTTTAGAAATTAGAAATTGAAAATTAGAAATTTAATTTTAACTTCATTGCTTCAACCAGTTCGTCAATTTTTACTCTTTCCTGGGCCATAGTATCGCGGTCGCGAATAGTAACGCTCTTATCTTCCAGGGTATCAAAATCAACGGTAATGCAGTATGGCGTGCCTATTTCATCCTGTCTTCGGTATCGTTTACCAATGGAGGCAGTTTCGTCGTACATACACATCCAATGCTTGCACAAACGCTTAAATATTTCTTCGGCCGGTTTGGTTAATTCTTCTTTTTTAGATAAGGGCAAAATGGCAATTTTAATCGGTGCCAATTCTTTAGGCAAACGCAGGGTGATTTCAGTTTCGTGCACGGCTTCTGACTTGCCCGAACGCGCTTCCGATTCTGTATAGGCTGAAAGCAAAACGGCGAGTACGGTTCGGTCCGCGCCCCAAGTAGGCTCGATAACATGCGGAATGTATTCCTCATTGGTTATGGGATCGCGATACTTAAGTTCCTGGCCGGAATGTTTCTCATGATTTTTCAAATCAAAATCCGTCCGGTAGGCGATACCATAAAGCTCTTTTTGGCCGAATGGATAAACAAACTCGGTATCAACCGTGCGCTTGCTGTAATGAGCCAAATCTTCTTTGGCAATTTCTACATATTTTACGCGCGCTTCATCTATACCAACCGCTTTTATCCAGCGCTTCTGCTCATTTAGCCAATGCTCAAAATGTTCTTGCCATTTATCGGGGTGAATAAAATATTCAATTTCCATTATTTCAAACTCGCGCGTGCGGAAAATAAAATTGCCCGGCGTTATTTCGTTCCTGAAAGATTTTCCGATTTGGGCAATGCCAAATGGAACGCGCTGCCTTGTAGTTTCTAAAACTTGCTTAAAATCAACAAACATCCCCTGCGCTGTTTCAGGCCGCAGATAAACTTGGCTCCCTTCATCGGCCGCCGGACCAAGGTTTGTTTTAAGCATCAGGTTGAACTGCTTCTTATCAGCCAAATTTATTTTGGCAAAATCAAATGGCGTAGTACCCCGCTCTACTTCTTTTTTATGTTCAGTTTCGATATGTTCAAAAATTTCATTTGGCAAATGTTCACTTGTCATTTCACCGTCGACTCTGAATCTTTTGTGACATTTTTTACATTCCACCAGCGGGTCGTTAAAAGTTTCTATATGGCCCGAGGCTTCCCAAACTTTAGAATTCATTAAAATCGCCGAATCAAGGCCAACAACGTCCATCCGTTCTTGGACAAACATTTTCCACCAAAGTTTTTTGATGTTGTTTTTAAGTTCAACGCCCAATGGGCCGTAATCCCAGGAATTGGCCAGCCCGCCGTAAATTTCCGACCCAGGAAATATAAACCCTCGTCTTTTACACAGATTGACTATCTTATCTAAACTTATTTCAGCCATAATGCCTATATAATTTACCTCGTCCTCCCAACTTTTTTTAAGTAGTTATTTAATGTTCTATCTATCCAATTTTTACCCCATCCAGTCTTTAAAAATTTTTCTCTTGCGGCTGCATCTCGTTTATCCTTATGCGCTTGATAATATATTAATTCAAGGGGTTTCCAACCTTGGGTAGAAAATACGTTACCTTGGTTGTGCAGATGCAGCCGCTTTCGTAAATCATCGCTCATCCCTACATATCGGTAATTTGCATCAATTTTCAAGCTGCGCAAAACGTATACATACCACATATCAAAAAGTTGGGAGGGTAAACCCTCGCCGCTTAGCTAAATTTACTATTTTTTCCAAAGTAACTTCGCTCATTTATATGATGGTATGAATTATATCACATTTTAGGCTTATTTAAACGGTTTTTCTGGATACTTGACATTTTACTAATTTAGGTGTATAATATATGTTAACCCTAACGGAGGTTCGAAAATGTGGGTCAGCATTCGTCCAGACCATCCCGAAGACACCGTTATCGGGGTGGTCTACACCCTGGTAATGGTCGTACTGATGGTGGTCCTCGCCGGCACGTTCCGCTGATACTGACGACCTAGCCGGCGGCATGGCGGCTCTTCCCTTGTTGGGAGAGCCGCTTCCGTTTTTTTAAATAACTTCTACCTGCCTGAAATTCTTAATTTTCTTCACCGATTTCGGTAAAAAATCAGGTTGACCAGAGGGCACAACGCCTATTACTTTCATTCCCGCTCTTTGGGCAGACTCAACCCCACTCGGGGCATCTTCAAAAACCAAACATTCTTGCGGCTTTATTTTTAGTTTACGGGCGGTTAACAAATAAATATCCGGTGCCGGTTTTCCGCGCG
>MFES01000035.1:13997-15023 GCA_001779955.1 Candidatus Doudnabacteria bacterium RIFCSPHIGHO2_02_FULL_46_11
TTTATCCATGGATTCCAAGGTTAAATGTTTGCCTAAAATAGCACGGAGAATATCGCGCCCGGTTCGGCCGTTCATCTTTTCATAAAAATAATTCCTGGTCAGTCGCATTTTTCTCCGGCTAAAAAACGCCAGCCAGGCATCGATATGAAACGGAATATCGTTGATGATTGTCCCATTCAAATCGAAAATTACGGCTTGTATTTTTTTGGAATCTATTTTGACTTTTGTCATTTTTTTTACTAAATAAACAATTTACCTGTTGCGATAATGTATCATATCACGCAAGAAAAAAGTCAGCTAAAAAACAGCCGGCCCCACGGAGGATTACACTCCCGTGGGGCCTCAAGACACCCTGCGTATGCGCAGAAGAATAACATGCTTACACCAAGCTACGGCAATACCGCACCAGTTTATTCCCCAACGAATGTCTGGTACGAAAAGCCTACCATCATAGACTGGATAGCTAGCGTCAACCGGCCCTAAGTACGGCAGATAACGCAGGCCAGGCCAATGACTTTTCTCCGTGCATTGCACAATGGCCCCGGCGGCGATCAACTCGCCTCCAAACCTATGAGAGTCAGGAAGCCTATGCTGCTCACGCCTCAGCGCGTATAGAGGGCCGTATGGACAACGCGCGTTTATAGCGTGTGCATACTCAATAATCTCCTCGAGACGCGTAGTTTCTTTGCCGTTATCCATAGGCACAAACTCGACAACATAGAGTCCGGGCTCTACTTCCGGTTCGGCATCAGGCGCGAATTCACCATCATCAGGAAGCTCGTACGCA
This sequence comes from Candidatus Doudnabacteria bacterium RIFCSPHIGHO2_02_FULL_46_11, assembly GCA_001779955.1. GTDB lineage: Bacteria > Patescibacteriota > Doudnabacteria > UBA920 > 2-02-FULL-46-11 > 2-02-FULL-46-11. Next base: position 14,785 of record MFES01000035.1, read on the forward strand.
AGGTCATCGGCCGTGACCTCAATCGGAAACTCTCCCATCGGCAAGGTATTTTGGGTCATGATTCCCCCTCTTGTGCATGGTTTGAAAATCAATTCGCTCGGGTCAATAGCGAACATTTAATTAAAGCAAAAGTTCGATTAAAAGTCAACCAACGCGTAATGGCTCAATAGCTTGGAAACACTTAGGCTAGAATTAGCCTAAGGAGAATTATCCATGTCATATACTAAAAATCCCTATTT
>MFES01000036.1:0-9406 GCA_001779955.1 Candidatus Doudnabacteria bacterium RIFCSPHIGHO2_02_FULL_46_11
TATTTTTTTATTTTTGTTATACTTAAGATGAACGATAGATCCCTCTAGCAGAACGGAGGACATGATGGGTCAGCTTATGCTAGTCGACCGTATTCCGGCCGGCCGCGAGTGCGAACCCGCTCTCTGTTTATACAAAGGGGGCTTGTTTTCAGTTGGCCGGAAGATTCATGCCGACGACTGCCATAGTAATCGCGTGGCCGGGGAAGTATCACAGTGGCCCTGGCTGGTATGGCGCACTGAAGAGATTCCGGTTTGGTTCTTCCGCGATGAAAGCATGGGTAATAGCGGCTGGGCCAACTACGATGAGACGCTGGATGAATGGGACTGGGCTTGGGACATTGAAGATTCTTCCGAGCCCTGGACTGATGAAGAAGAATACATCCCTTCCGGAGTCGTCGAAGATGCGGACGAGCAACCTGAAAGCAATGAACCGGTTGCTACCTACCGTATTACGATGGTGTGGGGAAACGATGGGTCGTTGCTGATCATTGGCCGTACAGGCCTGGTGCTCGGCGGCGTTGAAATTCCGGCTGCGTTCGTGCGTGATTTTATGGATCGGGTGCGCAATTTCAGTTTGCGGCCCGACGCGGAGACCGACTATGGCCCCTTTGGCCCCAGTAATTGCGGGCTGATGATGGGCGTTGCCAACCGTGTGCTAACGATTGGCGATGAAAAATGCGAAGCCGGCTTCCAATTTACGGTCGACAGTCTGCAGGGTTTCTTGGAGATGTTGGTCGAAGGGTTGCCCGACGAGCCCGAGGCAGGGCGGCCGTAGCAACTAGGGCATAAGCTGGATTGTTAGACTGATACGACGGACCCGTTGGGCCGTCGTATTCAGTTTGGAAACGAGAAGTATTTGTCAGAGAAGTTTACAGCTGATAAAATTAAACTTAATTATAGAATTAATTCTAGAATTCATATGAGCCACAATCATTCGTCGAGTGGTTTGTACTTTTTAGGTTTCTTGGGCGCGGTTATTTATTACATCCAAGCCGCAACTACATTTTGGATGGGCGTGCTCGGTATCCTTAAGGCCTTGGTCTGGCCGGCCTTTTTGGTGTACGAGGCCCTGAAGTTTTTGGGAATGTAACCAACAATATAACATCCTTACATACTGGAGTATGTAAGGATGTTGTTTGAGAAGGAGATATGATAAAAAATACCTACAAACTAAAAGCTAAGGTTTGGGTTTATTCCGGAATGGCTGGTTGGTATTTTTTAACTTTGCCGGAAAAACAGTCTCGGGAAATTAAAAGTCTGTTCGGTGGCGAAGCGCGGGGCTGGGGTTCGCTTCCGGTTGTTGTTGCTATCGGAAAAACATCGTGGAAAACCTCAATTTTCCCGGATAAAAAAACCGCCTGCTATCTTTTGCCGCTTAAGGCGGATGTCCGCAAAAAAGAGGGAATATCGGACGGCGATATTCTTAATTTTTCCTTGGAAATTAGAACTTGAAAAATAAAAAAATTTGTGGTAAAGTGGAGGTATGAAAACTCTTAGAAAAGTTAAGAAAATCCAGGAAGACTTAAATGCAGTTAAGACCAATGCCGAGGATTTTCTTGCTAAGTACAACTCAAATCTGCCGGATGCTTTTCCGCGCGCGTCGGCAGAGGCCTTGGAAAAATTCCGGGCAACCCACGCCTCGCTTTTTAATGGAATAAACGACTGGACCATAGAAAAGCACCGCAAAAAGGTGATGGATTGGCTGTCTTCAAACACCGTTACCCGTTAATTTTAAAACTGCCCGAGCGAGGCAGTTTTTGCTTTTTTGATATGTATTATTTGTATATTTTGAAATGCTCTGATGGAACGCTCTACACCGGCGTGACCACCGATTTGGGCAGGCGAGTGCGCGAGCATAATTCCTCAAAGCTTGGCGCCAAATACACCCGCATGCGCCGGCCGGTGAAACTGGCGTATTCAAAAAAGTTTAAAAACAGATCCAAGGCCAGCGCCGAAGAGTATAAAATAAAAAGTTTGAACCGCACTGAAAAATTAAAATTATTGGGTGTGTAAACTGTCGCGCCGCATGGTTGTACCATGCGGCGCTTGCTGTTCGGTTCGCTGAGGTCAGGCGAGAGCGAGTTCGGGAATCAGCGGTTCGCGGGGGAGGCTCCGTCGCCGCTCTTCCAGTTCGGCTTCCACGAATTTAAGGACTTCCTTATTCGTGAGCCAGCCGTTGTCCCAGCACACCGTGAACGCGTTGCGTGCGCGCCCTATGCGGTCCCGACGAACCGACCCGGGTGCACCCCTCTTGTACGATAGCACGCAGCCGAACCAACTGCCGTGCAGAACTGCGTGCCGCGAAAGATCTTCGCGCAGGATGGTGAGTCCGTCGTGGCTGAAATCCTGGAGCTCGCCGCGTAACTCCGTGATCCCATCCTGACGTGCGGGAACCGAGTAGCACTCTTCGAAAATCGACATGATGCTCCTCCTGAAAATTGTCCGTGGAGAGTGTCTATACTTAAGCAGAAATAATACTTACTGTCAAAATTAACAAGACTTAAGAAACAATAATTTGCTATTATTACTTATATGGATCCCGAACGAAGTATTAGTTATGGTTGGGTAACCAGTAGTGCGAATTACATAAATTAGTTTGGGTTTATTATTAGACTTCGTACGGGATGGATAGAGATTTAAAAAAGGCTCTGGCGGCTTTAGGGCTAATCGCCTTGGCGGTGATTGCCGTTGTTGCTTTTGGCGACAGAGAGATTGGATCTGAACCGGAGCAGAATTTAGAACAGGAAAGCGAGATACCGGCCGCAGATGAAGGCGGGGCCGACAGGGTTGCAACTGTTGTTGCAGAAGGCCTTGATACGCCCTGGGAAATTGTTTTTCTGCCGGATGGCGACATGCTTGTTACCGAGCGGCCGGGTGTATTGCGCAGAATTGGCAAAAGTCCTGTTGAGATAAATGTAGACGGTGTTCTTGAGCGAGGGGAGGGCGGGCTTTTAGGTCTTGCCCTGCACCCGAATTTTTCCGAAAACAATTTACTTTATTTATATTTCACGACTTCCAAAAACGGCCGGACAATAAACAGGGTGGCGCGCTATGAATTTCGTGAAAATTCGCTTTCAAACTCGCAAACATTAATCGACGATTTGCCCGGAAGCAGTAACCACAACGGCGGCAGAATTGTTTTTGGGCCGGATAATTATCTTTATATCACCACTGGCGACGCCGGCAATTCCCAATCGGCCCAGAATATAAATTCCCTGGCCGGTAAAATTTTGCGCCTAAAAGATGACGGCTCAATTCCGCCGGACAATCCCTTTGGCAATCCGGTTTATTCCTATGGCCACCGCAACCCGCAGGGGCTGGCCTGGGATAATTCCGGCAATCTTTGGGCAACCGAACACGGCCGCTCGGGAGCGGCTTCGGGTTATGACGAAATTAATTTTATTGAAAGAGGCGCAAATTACGGCTGGCCGAATATCGAAGGGTCTGATACTAGAGATAATATGACCGCGCCGGTAATTCATTCCGGGCCAAGCACAACCTGGGCGCCGGCTGGTTTGGCTTTCCTGGACGGCCGAATATATTTTGCCGGCTTACGCGGGGCTACACTTTATAGCGCGGACGTCGATGGCGCGGGAAAACTTGGCCCGCTTGCAGAATACTTTAAAAATGAGTATGGCAGACTGCGGGCAGTAACTGTGGGGCCGGACGGACTATTATACATTTCTACCTCAAACCGCGACGGACGCGGGCAGGTAAAAACCGGCGACGACAAGATAATTAAGATAACCCGCCCGAGAGCGGAAGGCTCGGGGCAATAATTTTATGAGCAATGATGTTTATTTTGTCGCCCTTGTGCTTTTGGCCATAAACATGGTCAGTTTGGTTTTTGTCGGCATCGATAAAGGAAAAAGCCTGAAAAACGAAACGCGTCTGCCGGAAGCCTGGTTTTTCGTTTGTTCAGCCTTTTTAGGCGCTTTAGGGATTCTGCTTGGCATGATTGTTTTTCGGCATAAAATAAGAAAGCTTTGGTTTGTACTGGGCGTGTCGGCGATTTTGATTCAAAACGCGGTTTTGGTACTGTTTGTTTTAAAAGTATAAGCCCGGCTGGATTTGCGCCGAGCCGGGTTTGGCGAGATGATCGTTAGTTTTAGTTTATATCTGAATAATCTTGCGCTTATGTCAACCATACCTTAATTATAGCTAAAATTGTCAGATTTGGTATAATGAAACAAAGCTACTTTTAGGAAATAAACTAAAAATGCATTTGCATAACTGGCTAAAGCTCGCGGTTGCGGTAGTTATCTGCGAGTTTGCGGGGGTACTGGGGTCGGTTTTTATCGTCTCCGCCATACCGGAATGGTATGCCGGTCTGGCCAAGCCCGACCTTGCGCCGCCCAACTGGATATTCGGACCGGTCTGGGCGACACTTTATTTTTTGATGGGTCTTGCCGCTTTTCTGGTTTGGCGCCGCGGCTTAGAGCACCGCGAGGTGCGGCTGGCTCTTCAGGTGTTTGGCCTGCAGTTAATGCTCAACGCACTTTGGTCAATTATTTTTTTCGGAATGCAAATGCCGGGCTTGGCCTTGGCAGAAATAGTTATTATGTGGCTGGCGATTGTTTGGACAATCGTCGTTTTTTATAGATTGTCGCGCCCGGCCGCTTATCTCCTTTGGCCCTACCTGGCTTGGGTGAGTTTTGCCGCGTACTTGAATTATGCAATTTGGTTTATGAATAAGTAAAAAAGCAAAGGTCGCAGGCTTTATTAAAATAAATTTCCAAAAATTATGAAGTCATTAGGTATGATTGCCATGATCTTAGTGGTGGTTGGCGCCATCAACTGGGGACTGGTCGGCCTTTTTGAGTTTGACGTAGTTGAGGCCATTTTCGGCGATATGTCCGGAATCTCCCGCGTCGTTTATACTTTGGTAGGTTTGAGCGGCGTTTACGTGGTAGCGGCCAAACCGGGCATGATGAAGGGCTAGTTGCCCTATTGCCTGACAGTATAAAAACCAGTCGGCGGGTGCATATAGCACCCGCCGGTTAGTTACGCGACCGTTGGTTTAGGCGCCAATAGTCATTATAGGCAGCCCGGCCGTATCGCCCCAGGGCGCAGTTATAGATATCTTCGTCGTCCCTGGTTTCTGCCAGGAGTTCGAGGTTTCGCATTTCCCCAAGCATTGTCCTGTACGCCGGATCCGACATATTTCCAAAGGAGACAAGATGTGTGCCGTGGCCGGCGACTATGATAGCATGAAGCATATTCCAGGCGATTGGGTGGTCTATTATATACTGCAGCGCCTGCACGTATTTTTCTTCCGGCTCGATTGAACCGGGCGCGTAATTATAGCCCATAAGTCCCCCGATTCGGTGATTTGCCGGAGATCTGTCCGTGAACTGTATATTTTTGCAATAATCGGGCTAATAGTCAAACGGACATACGGTGATTTATTTGGTATTATAATAAAAAGTTTTAAATAAAAGTTAAAATAAATTTCTAACGGGTAAAATGCAAATTACATTTTACGGAGCGGCAGGGGAGGTAACGGGTTCATGTACGCTTGTTGAAAGCGGCGATACCCGGGTTTTGGTCGATTGCGGCGCCTTTCAGGGCGGTTACAAGGAAAGAATTAAAAATAACTCTAAATTTCCGTTTGATGCCGCCAAAGTCGATGCGCTAGTTTTAACCCATGCCCACTATGACCATTGCGGCCGCATTCCAAAGCTTGTCGCGGCCGGGTTTAAAGGCCCCATTTTTACAACCGAGGCTACGGCGCATCTGGTTAAACTGATACTTGAGGATTCCCTGCGTGTTATGGAAAATGACTACCAGAAATCGGGCTTACTTCCGTTTTTCAATGAGGAACACCTTGCTCTGGCAATGAAACAAATAAAGCCGGTTAAATACGGACAAAAGGTTAACTCGCGCGGCGGAGTAAGTTTTGCTTTGCGCGAAGCCGGCCACGTCTTGGGCTCGGCCTCGGTCGAACTGTACTTGGAAGATAAAACCGTACTTTTTTCCGGCGATTTGGGCAATGACGGCGCGCCGATCATGAGGGACACCAATATGCCGGAAAAAGCCGACGTGGTAATTATGGAGTCCACTTATGCCATGCGCGAGCATGAGGCGCGGACGGAAAGAGTGAGCAAGCTTGAACAGGCTCTGCTTTACACTCACAAGCACCGCGGCGTGCTTCTGATTCCGGCCTTCGCCCTGGAACGAACCCAGGAAGTGCTTTGGGATCTTCACCGCCTTTCCGATTTGCACAAACTGCCAGGAATGCCGTTTTATTTGGACAGTCCTCTGGCCATCAAAATTACCGATGAGTTTAGACATCATCCGGATGTGTTTGATGCTGAAGCGGTCAAGGCTTATAAAATGCACCACGATTTTTTATCATTTCCAAATTTGCACATCACCTTGACCTCTGATGAGAGCAAAACCATAAACAGTGCGCCTGCGCCCAAGGTAATCATCGCCGGTTCGGGCATGATGGATGGCGGCCGCATAATGCACCACTTAAAAAGATATTTGCCGCTGCCGAACACCACAATTTTGGTGGTGGGTTATCAAAGCGTAAATTCTACCGGGCGCCGGCTGCTTAACGGCGAGAAAGCGGTGAGAATAGACGGGCGGTTCATTCCGGTCCACGCTAAAATTATCAAAGCTGATTCTTTTTCGGCCCACGCCGACTATAATAAGCTCATAAAATGGGTGACTTCCATCAGGAAAAAGCCGACAACGATTTTTCTAAACCATGGCGAAATGCTTCCGGCCAAGGAATTCGCCAACTTTTTAAAAGATAAATACGACCTTAACACTCAAGTACCCCGAGCAAAACAAACTTTTAAAATAGTTTAACCTTTTCTACAGTTTTTAGTCAGCCGTCATAATATTATGGCGGCTCGTTTTCTAGTCAATAGCTTGGAAACACTTTTGGATGGGGGTTAGAAAATCAAGACCGAAATGAAATCGTTCCTCGTTATAATGTTTTAAGTATTTAGGCAGGGCTTTGTTGATGGCTCGAACATCTTTTGGCAGGCGATAAAGCAATTCCTCCTTTAAGGTTCGATTAAATCTCTCTAAGTGAGCATTATCATTAGGCCTTCTCACTCTGGAATGTCTGTGAGCCAGTCTTATTCTTTGTGAAAAGTTTCTTGAAAACTCTGAACCGTTATCTGATTGAAGCATTCTTATTTTAAAAGGGATTTTAACTCTGGCTTTTCTTATAAACTCCAGACTCATGCGGTTATTGGCCGCATAGGAGGCTAAGGCATAAGCCCATCTGGAATAAACATCCAAGAGAGTATAAATATACAATCTCCGGCCTTTCTCTCCGATCAGGTGAATAGTATCTATCTGCACTAAATCCCCAGAATAAGCCACTTCTGGCCTGTGTACGGGAATTATTTGGTACCGGTATTTCTTGCGGTTAATCAGGTTCCGGCGATACAGTATTCTTTTAACCGAAGAAGCCGAAACCTTAATACCTTCTATGCTTAGTTCCTTATGAATATATTCTGCACATCTGCCTCTTTTTAACCTTTTGCTAACAATACTTTCAATAATTTCTGTCTTTAAACTCCTGGGATGACTCTTTGGTCTAGATGATTTAGTTGGTATTTCTGAAGCTCCTCCCTCCGGATACCTCTTTAGCCACTTAGACACCGCTCCTTTGCTAAACCCGAAGTGCCTGGCCACCTCAGAAACGGTCTTGCCCTCCTGAACCATCTGGCAGGCTTTAGCTCTTAATTTAGGAAGTTTTGGATTAGTTGTATAGGCCATAGAAACACCCTGATTAATAATTATTTCCATTCTAGGTGTTTCCAAGCTATTGAACCATAACGCGGCTTTGCTTTTTTTAATCGAAAATGTTGATATCTCGGTATTGCAGACGCTATATGAAGTGGGGTATAATGGCAGAGAAGTGGTAGATTGTGGATAAGAGTGGGGAAAAGTGGGGAAAATGGTGGATAAGTAAATCAACGAAGTTTTAAAAAATCAAATAAATCCCGGCATTTGCCCGTATCTGGCAGCTCCGAACAGGGTTAATGGGTAGACCATCTATTTGGCGAGGTCAGGACGGGCCCCGTTAGAAAGTACGGGGCAAATGGGCCTAACAGCTCATATTGCTCCTACTTTCTAACATCAGCCTTTCTAAACGGGGCGGGCAGTTGCCGGTATTTAGTACCCTAATCCGCCAGTTGGCGGAGCGGGCGAAACAAAAAGAAAATTTAATTTATTTAAACTCCCTTACTATACGTGTTTATTGGTGAATATACAGGTTCGGTTGACGATAAAGGCCGGGTGAGTGTTCCGGCGAAGTTCCGTTCAGAATTGAACGGACGCTGTGTCGTTACCCGCGGCTTGGATAATTCGCTCTTTGTTTACACTATGCCGGAATGGAAGAAGTTGGCGCAAAAGCTTGCCAGTTTGCCCATTGCCCGTGCAAATACCCGCGCTTTTTCGCGCTTGATGCTGGCCGGCGCCATGGATTTGGAAATCGACAAGCAGGGGCGCGTAACTCTACCCGATTATCTGCGTCAGTTTGCCGGTATCGGCAAGAGCGTGGTGGTGGCCGGATTGATGAACCGCTTGGAAATTTGGGATGTAAGGAAATGGCAAAAATATAAAACAGCGACTGAAAAAGAAAGCGGGGCAATTGCCGAAGCGTTGGGAGAGCTGGGGGTCTAGCTTAATTCAAAATGGAAAATGCAAAAGTCAAAATTACAAATAAAAATTTAAAATTTGCTTCAGAAGTTTATCATTTTTGAATTTCAATTTTGAGTTTTGATTTTTTACTTTTTAAATTTTGATGTCGCATATTCCCGTTCTTTTAAACGAGGTAATCACTTTATTGCAACCCAAGGCTGGAGATACGGTTATTGACGCAACCTTAGGCGGCGGCGGACACGCCAAGGCAATTCTCAAACTTATAGGTCCAAAAGGAAAATTGCTGGGCATAGACGCCGACCCGCAGGCGGTAGAAAATTTTAACAAACATATCGGGCATAAAAATGCAAAAGCGGTGCAGGGAAATTTTCGAGAGATAAAACGGCTGGCCGAGGAAAGCGCTTTTGATCAGACAGATGCAGTGCTCTTTGATTTAGGAATATCAAGCGACCAGCTGGACGATCCGGATAGGGGATTTTCCTTTCAGAAAAGCGGTGCTCTGGACATGCGGCTCGATCGCGCGGCAGAAAGGTCGGCCCATGGCTTAATCAACCGGCTGGACGAGAATGAGCTTAGCGCCATCATCCGCGAATTCGGGGAGGAAAGGAATGCTAAAAAAATCGCGCGAGCGATAGTCGTGGCCAGAAAACAAAAGCCGGTAAGCACGACCGACGAGCTCTTTGAACTCATTAAGCTTGCCTTACCCGGCGCAGTCAGATTCAAGGCTGGTGACGTGGCCAGGCGAACCTTTCAGGCTTTGCGCATTGCCGTTAAT
>MFES01000036.1:9418-10627 GCA_001779955.1 Candidatus Doudnabacteria bacterium RIFCSPHIGHO2_02_FULL_46_11
CGGGAGGATGGCCGTAATTTCTTTCCATTCGCTTGAGGATCGCTTGGTTAAAAATTATTTTGCTGAACTGTGCCGCGATTGTGTTTGTCCGCCAGAATTCCCGGTTTGTATTTGCGCCAGACGGGCTGAAGCCAAGCCAATAACAGGCAAGCCGGTGGTGCCGGGAGAGAAAGAACAAAAAGAAAACTCAAGAAGCAAAAGCGCAAAGCTGCGAGCAATACAAAAATTGGGTTAGTAAAATTCGGTTAATTTCCAAGAGCATTATGCGACGAACAAAAACAAAAAGAAAAAATAATTCGCGAAGCCTAAAGTTCACGATTGCATTGGCCATTTTAGGGATGGCCATAACCGTAGCGGCCAACCATACCACATCGAGCAGTTTTCAGGCACGCGAGATTCAGCAAAAAATAGAGCAGCTGGCCGAAGAAAACGAGCAGCTCGAATTTCAGGCCACAAACTTAAAGTCTTTACAGATGCTTAGCAACTCGTTTGCCGGTCAGAACGGCATGGTAAAAGTTGAAGATTTACGGCATATAACACCAGCCAAAGAAGCTGAAGCAACGCAGCGCGCCGGCATTAGAACCAATCCCTAGCTAAATTTAGATGAAGCATAACGGCGATAAGCTCAAGCAAAACGCGCAATGGCGTTTAAGCCTGCTGCGCATATTTTTATCACTATTCGCCGTGGCAATAGTGGTGCGTCTTTTCGCGCTTCAAGTTCAACAGTACGATTCCTACGCCGCCCTTGCTTCGGTTCGCCATGACGTTTCGTCAATTCTAACCCCTGAACGCGGCTCCATTTTAGTGCGCGACTCGGGCGATGAAGAGAAAACCAGCGGCGGCTATTACCCGGTGGCGGCAAATAAGAAGGTTGAGAATTTGGCGGTTTCCCCGTATGACGTATCCGACGACGCCGAGGTCGCCGGGATTTTAGCCAATATTTCAGGACTAGAAGCCTCAAAAATACAAGAGATCCTCGCGCAGAAGGAAAAAAAATACACTCTTTTAAAAAAAGATTTGACCGAGGCTGAAATTACGGCCGTGGCCGAGGCCAAAAAGAGAAAAAGTCTGCCGGCAAGCGGGGTATGGCTTGAGTCGGAAATAAAACGCTATTATCCGGAAGGTGAATTTTTAAGCCACGCCTTGGGTTTTTTGGCCTTTTCGGGCGATGACCGCGAAGGCCGTTACGGGCTTGAAAAATTTTTCGAG
>MFES01000036.1:10715-12944 GCA_001779955.1 Candidatus Doudnabacteria bacterium RIFCSPHIGHO2_02_FULL_46_11
CCGCCATCGTTGTCGATCCCAAGAACGGAAATGTTTTGGCAATGGCCAATGAACCTTCGTTCAACGTTAATGAGTTCAACAAAGTTGAGCAGGTGAGCATTTTTTCAAACTCGGCCCTGCAAGCCCGTTATGAGCCGGGTTCAGTGTTAAAGCCGATTACCATGGCCTCGGCCCTTGATGCCGGTAAGGTTAGGCCGGACGACACTTACACCGATACTGGCAGGGTTGTGGTTGACGGTCATGTTATTCAAAATTCGGATCTCAAAAGCAACGGTCTGCAAAACATGAATCAAGTTTTAGAAAAGTCGCTTAACACCGGCATGGTCTACGTCTCAAAGCAGATGGGCAAGGACACCATGGAGCGCTATTTTAAGAAATTTGGTCTGGATGAAAAAACAGGTATAAGTTTGCCCGGGGAAATAGTCGGGGATTTGCGCAATTTAAATACAAAAAGTGATATTGCTTTTGCCACCGCCGCTTTCGGCCAAGGCGTTTCGGTAACGCCCGTCGAGCTGGTCCAAGCTTATACGGCCATAGCCTCGGGCGGAGAAATGAAAAAGTTGAACATTATTTCGGAAATACAGCATGCCGACGGGAGCCGTGAAGTGGTTGAACCGCAAACCGTGCGACGGGTTATTTCAGTTATAAGCGCGGCCGAGGTCGGAGCAATGCTTGTAAATGTGGTTGAAAACGGACATGGCCGCAGGGCAAAAGTCTCGGGCTATTATATCGCCGGCAAGACCGGCACGGCCCAGGTGCCGCTGACCGATGCCCGCGGGTATGACCCGGATAAAACCATTGGTTCGTTTATCGGTTTTGGTCCGGTGGAAAATCCGGCTTTTTTGGCTTTAGTGAAAATTGACAATCCTCAAGGGGTAAAGTTTGCTGAAAGCACGGCGGCGCCGGCCTTTGGTGAAATCGCGAAATTTATACTAAACTACCAGCAAATCCCTCCAACGAGGACGTTGGATTGATTTGAATAACCAATAACCAAGACACAAGATACAAACAAAAATCAATTTCAATGATTAAAGCGTTTTATTATTTGTGATTTGTTTGGTTATTGTTTCTTGTCTCTTGTGATTTAACTATGTTTCGCAAAATTCTTACCCTAAAATTGCGCATCGTAAGTGCGCTTATACTTAAGAAATACCGACCGAAGATCGTCGCTATCACCGGTAGTGTAGGCAAGTCCTCAGCCAAGGAGGCCGTTTTTCAGGTTTTGCGTGGGCATTTTTTTGTAAGAAAAAATGAGGGGAATTTTAATACTGAAATTGGCGTGCCGCTGACTATGATTGGTTCAGATACGGCCGGCAAGAATATTTTTAAATGGGTTGTTATTTTTTTGAAGGCCGTTGGTTTGCTTCTTGGCAGGGCCAAGTATCCGGAAGTCCTGGTACTTGAGATGGGCGCTGACCGCGTTGGCGAGCTTGAAAGATTAATGTCATGGATCAAGCCAGATGTTTCGGTTGTCACAACTGTAGGCATAAGCCATTTGGAATTTTTTAAAACGCGTGAAGCCATACGGCGCGAAAAAGGCGCTTTAATAAGAGCGCTTTCTGAAAACGGTATGGCAATTTTAAATGCCGATGATGAGGGCTCTTCTTCTTTAAAAAGTGAAAGCCGTGGCCGGGTTTTAACTTACGGATTATCAGACGGGGCTGATGTTAAAGCCTCTGAATTGGTTATAGAAGAAAACGATGGAAAATTCGGCGGCACGAGTTTTGAGTTATCTGTAAATAATTCTGAGCAAAAAATAGTTTTAAGGCAGGGCTTAGGCCAGCCCATGGCCTCCTCGGCGTTAGCCGCAGCAGCCGTGGCCTTGGTATTTAAAATACCGCTACCGGAAATTGCCGAAGGGCTTCGAGATTTTAAAAGTTTAGCCGGCAGGCTTCAAGTTTTTGACGGTTCAAATGGCAGCGTTATTATTGATGATACTTATAATTCCGCGCCGGCGTCTTTAAAGGCCGCGCTTGATGTGCTAAAAAGTTTTCCGGGGAAACGCAAAATTTGCGTTTTAGGCAAAATGGCCGAGCTCGGCGAGGAGTCGGAAAAATCCCACAAGGAAATAGGAGAGTATGTTGTCGGCCTTAATTTGGATTATGTTTTTGTAAAGAACAATGAAGCCAAACTTATAGGCGAAGAAGCCGTTGCCAAGGGTTTTGATAAAGAAAAGTTAATTTACTTTTCGTCTAACGGCCAAGCGGTTTCGGAACTAAAGAATATTTT
>MFES01000036.1:12978-23788 GCA_001779955.1 Candidatus Doudnabacteria bacterium RIFCSPHIGHO2_02_FULL_46_11
CAGTCTGAATATTTTGAGGATTTGATGAAAGAGCTGTTGCAGTATAGTGAAGATCATTCCCGACTAATTCAGCGAGATTATACGCGTAAATGAAGACCTGAAAATTAATCAAACAACGATAAATTTTGTAATAATTAACCAACTGCCGATCGTCTTTTGATTGATTATGAAAAGAACAAAATTAAAGGAAAATAAAAAAACTGGCCTTGCTTTACAAATCCTTAAAGAGTTGGAAAAAGGAGTGATTAATATTGTTAATGATTACATCAATCCCACTTATAACCCTTATTACAATCTTTGGAATTTGCGTTATAAAGGTTTTAGTTATAAGTATTTTCGAGAAACACTACATCGTATCGATAAGAGCGGCATGATTCGAGAGAAGCCTATTGGGCCGGCCGTGAGGATAAGAATTACCGGTAAAGGTCAAAACTTTTTAAAAAAACACGAGCTTGATGATTTAGAACTCGATAAGTCACAAAAATGGGATGGGTTATGGCGGGCTGTTTCGTTCGATATACCTGAAAGGCTGCGGCCATTAAGAAATATTTTTCGGGCAAAATTGAAGAGCTTGGGTTTCGTGCAGGTGCAGAAGAGTCTGTGGGTGACGAAGCACCAATGTCGTAAAGAGATAGCATTTTTAGTGAAGTATTATAAAATAGACTACTACGTAGCTTTATTTGAGGGCAATTACCTGGGCGATGACTCTAAGTTAAAGAAAGTTGCAGGATGAGATTATTAATTAACTAGCTGACGATCGTCAATTAGTTGATTAGGGTTAGGGGTTGTTGTCTAATTAGAAAAATAGTAAAATAAAGCCTATGTTTAGGTCCCATCGTCTCCTTCTTCGCTCTCGTTAATCCTCGAGCTTCGCAGGACAAGTAGTGCTTCGAACTGCGCTCTCTTGCACTTCGTAGCTTGGTGGTAAACTGAAAGCGTAGTAGTGGCCCCATCGTCTAGTGGCTAGGACAGGTGGTTCTCATCCACCAAACAGGGGTTCGATCCCCCTTGGGGCTACCAATAAAAATCTGATGTCTTTTGACATTGGGTTTTTATTTTGTTGTCGGGGGATCGAACGGGAAAGGGGTCGGGAAAACGGAAGTTTTCCCGTGGAGGAAAAACTAAAACCGAGTGGTTTTAGAGCGGAGACTTTGTCGAAGACAAGTCGAGCAGTGATATCCCCCTTGGGGCTACCAATTATAAAATTTACACATCTTCTTAACAGAATTTTTTATGCAAAAGATATTTGATAAGCGATTAGCTATTGACTTATGTTCTAATTTCAATTACAATTAGCTATCGGTTTATTATCCGCGGAACCATTGATAAGTTAATACTGCCTGCCAAGGATAAAGGTAATGCAGCGAAAGGGATGTTTATATGTCTGATCAACCTAATCCTACACCGGCTACACCGGCAGCTACAGATGCAAAGGCTGAAGAGCAGAAGTCCGCAGCCTCGACTACCAATGCCTAGCACAAAGACCCCACGAACGTGGGGTCTTTTAATTCTAGAATTAATTCTAGAATTAAATGAGTATTAAAAAAACCGCAGAAAAGCGGTTTTTTTAGTTATTGGCTTGTTACTGCTTCAGAATGGTTTTGACGGCTTTCGTGACATCTTTATTTTGGAAAACCGTTTTGTCCTTTCTGAACAAAGCTAAAAAATATAATACTTACAGACAAGATTAATGCCGCAATTTGGTTAAAAAATTGTGCTGTTGGCACAAATTACAAAAATTAAGCCCCTGGTATCCTATTTAGGCAATACAATGGTTCGTTTTTTCGATTAACAAAAAGAAAGGATCGAAAGCTATGACAAACGAAACTTTCGTGAGGCGTGATATGTTTAATGATTTCCTGGGCGATCAGTATCTGAACCACAAAGAAGATTTTACGGAATGGATGGACACCATAATGCAAAAACGTCCGCATAAGGCGGCGGAAGAAACCGATACATCTTAAAATATACAAGCCTTGCCGGTCAGGCCTCCCATAGTTGAGGCCTGACCCGTGGCTAGACAATTTCTGTTTCCGGCAGGGTGATATTTTTTATGATTTCTTCAAAGTCGGGGAGTTCTTTCAGGCTTTTTACGCCTAAATGGTGCAGAAATTCGTGGGTTGTTTGATAAAGTTGAACCCGGGCGTCAGCGGCGCTTGCGAGTTTTTCAATTAAGCCGCGCTGAAGCAAAAGTTTGAGTATATATTGGCTGTTAACGCCGCGGATAGATTCTATTTCGGTTTTTGAGACAGGCTGCTTGTAGGTAATTATGCTTAAAGTTTCTACGGCGGCTTCGGTCAGTTTTTCTCGCAGTTGGGCTTGGATGAAATTTTTGACGGCAGGCGAAGCCTCGCTACTTGTGACCATTTGGTAAGAATTGCCGGAATGGCTAATGACTATGCCGCGTTCCTGCCATTCGGCCTGCAGTTGGTCAAGCAGGGTATGGGCTTGAGTTTCCTCAATTTCCAGCGACTTGGCAATTTCCGAAATACTGACCGGGTTTCCGGCCATAAATAAAATAGCCTCCATATTTTTCTTAAGCTTTTCGTCGTTTTTCATATAACACTACTTACTATTTACTACTTACTATTTACTACTTATTACTACTAACTTTTCTTAATTATTATATCAGCAAACAACTCCTGCTGTTCAACGCTTAAAACCCTTTGCTTGATAAGTTCCAAAAGCGCTAAAAAGGTAACGATTACCTCGGTTTTTGATTTTGAATTTTTAAGGAGGTCATTGAGGGCGATGTGAACCCGGTTAGTCAGTGTTTTTTGAAGATGCTCTATTTTTTCCGAGATGGAGATTACTTCAGCCACGGAATGCTGGGGCAGTTTTACAATTTCAGCCAAAGTGGTAGAAAGTTTTTTGGCGGCGGCATACAGGGCCTTTAGGTCAAGAGAAGGGTCGGGGTAAAATATTACTTGCTCGCCCAGGAAGGGTTCGCGGGCAAAGGACTGTCGTCTTTTATTCTCAAAAGCGCGCAAGTGCCAAACCGCCTCGCGGTATCTTTTTAACAGCATTAATTGTCGGGTAAGGTCAGTGCCGGCGTCTTCCTCACCGTCCGGCAATTCCAGGTTGGGCAGGAGCGAGCGCGATTTTATTACCAGAAGTTTCCCGGCAATAACCAAAAAGTCTGCCAGGATTTCCGGTTGGATATTTTCTGTCCGGCGCAAATGCTTCAAAAACTGCTCGGTAACTTCAGCCAGGGCAATTTCGTTTATTGGCAGCTTTTTTTCTTCAATCAACTGCAAGAGAAGGTCTAGGGGACCTTCAAAAGTGTGTACTTTATAATGTGGAGCGTTCTGTGGCACAAATTATAAGCACGAAGCACCCGCCCGACTTCGCCTGGACAAAGTCCAGGCGGGCAGGCGAGATTCGAAACAATAACTAAATTCAAAATAATAAATTTTTGTTTTTTTGGATTTAAGTATTGGATTTTGTTTCGGATTTCGGATTTCGGATTTCGGGTTTATCAATTTTAAGATGTAGTTCTTTTAGCTGTTGCTCGGTGGCGGGGGAGGGCGCATCCATGACGGCGGTTTGGCCGCTGGCGGTGGTCGGGAAAGCGATAACTTCCCGTATGTCTTCTTCGTTGGTAAGCAGCATAACCAAACGGTCCAAGCCCGGGGCGATGCCGGCATGGGGCGGGGCGCCGTATTCGTAGGCCTTAATTAAGTGCCCAAAACGCTCTTCGGTTTGTTCCGGGCTCAAGCCCATAATTTCAAAAACTTTTCTTTGGACCTGCGGATCGGAAATTCTTACCCCGCCCGAGCCGAGTTCCAGGCCGTTGCAAACAAGGTCGTACTGCTGGGCACGGAGATCGCCTAAGTCCTCGCCTTTTAGTAATTTGTCGACATCTTCGGCCTTGGGCGCCGAAAAAGGATTGTGGGCAAAGGTGTATTTTTTTTCTTCCTGGTCGTAGTCAAATAAGGGGAAATCAACAACCCAGGCAAAGGCAAAGACCTCGGGATTTTTTTCAGTTCTCAAATCAAATTTGTCTGCTCCGAATTCTTGTACAGCTTGCTCATGCGTATAAACGGGGAAGGGCTTTTGCAAAACTTTTTTGCCAAGAGATTCAACCACGTAAATCATCATGCCCTCAACAATAGCCCGGACTTCCTCTTCGGTGACGAACGACATTTCCATATCTATTTGGGTATGTTCAAGAACGCGGTCGCGCCGCGTATCTTCATCTCGAAGACATCTTGCCATTTGATAATAGCGATCAAAGCCGGCGAGCATCAGCAATTGTTTGTATTGTTGGGGTGATTGAGGTAAGGCATAGAATTTACCGGGATTGTAACGGGAGGGTACCAAAAAATCGCGAGCCCCTTCCGGAGATGTTTTGGTGAGCAGAGGAGTTTCAATTTCGATGAAGCCTTTTTTGTCGAGATATTCGCGTACCAGGCTTGTGGTTTTATGCTTGATGCGTAAATTATTTTGCATGCGCGGGCTGCGCAAATCAAGGTAGCGGTACTTGAGCCTGGTTTCTTCGTTAACGTCTTTTGTTTCATCCAGTTCGAAAGGCGGCGTTTGAGCCTCGCTTAAAATGTTAATTTCGGTTGCTTCAAGCTCGACAGTGCCGGTGGAAAGCTCGGCCTTAACCATGTTGGCCGGACGGTCGTTTACCTTGCCTTTGATGACAACGACAAATTCACTGCGAAGTTTTTCAGCCGTGGAATGGGCATCAGCTGAAACTTTGGGGTTAACTACGACCTGCAACAGTCCGGTGTGGTCGCGCAAATCCAAGAAAATCAATTTTCCGTGGTCGCGGCGGTTGGCTATCCAGCCGGCCACCGTTACTTCCTGCCCCGCTTTACTCACTGTATCAATATTTAGTGTTCTGTCTGTCATTCATGAAATTTATTTATAACTCCTAAATTGTAATATAAATTTTGTAAAACAAAAAGTTTTGCCAAGCAATGAACTTCAATCCCGTTATTTCCGTCAATCCTGCCTATTTCATACACGCTTTTAGGCAAAGTTTGTTATTTAACAAATTAAGCTCCTATGCAACATGTCATGCTTAAGATTATTGACGTTCTACTGCTTGGTGTTGTCATTTTGTCCTGTGTTTGTGTTATAATTACTCTGATAAATTGATAGGTGTTTTAAGAAATCGAAATAATTATTTGTTTAAAACAAAGACTTCAACAAAGTCCCGGTTTTTGATTAAAATCACTTCGGCGATTCTGGTCCTTGTCTTAATTTTTCCCATTTTAGCCGGCGCCAACCTCGAACTAGACGCCTTACGGGAAAATGAGCGGGCGGTTAACGAACAAATAGATGTTATTGAGAAAACCTTGGCCAAAGAACAGGCCGATTTAGAGACTGTTGTTTCCGAGACGACTGAAGTCGCTTTGAATATTGAAAGGATTACTCTCGAACTTGAAGCAAACGAAAAAAGAATTTTTGAGTTCAATCGGACTATTGCCGAAAGAGAAGCAGAGCTTCTCACAATAAAGCAAAACCTTTCGAGCTTGGTGCGCGATTTGGAGGTGGCCGAGCGGGCAAATATTTTGGCTTTAATTCTGAACAATGACAGCCTGTCCGGCGCGCTCCGTGAAACAGAGCAAAAACAACTCATCACCGAAAATATCGGCCAGCGCTATGGCCTGCTAGTCGCGCAGACCGAGCAGCTCAATGATGCGCGAGACCAACTTGAACTGACGAAGCTGGCTTTAGCCAGCGCCCGGATAAGTTTGGATGTGCATCATCAGGCCTTGGCCCAGAATATCGCCGAACAAACAGATTTGGTCAAAGTTACGCGTAATGCTTTAAATGGCGTCGCCCAGCAAAGGGTCGCGCTAAGAAGTCAGATTTTTGCCGTAGCGGCAGACAGCAACAGCCGCGCCATATCTTTAGAAGAAGCCATTGGCTACGCCAGGCTGGCGGCCGAGAGGTTAAAAAATTATACTGGCCAGGAAATTTCGGCGCCTTTTCTTCTAAGCATTGTGCGGCATGAGTCTAATTTTGGAAATTATTTGGGCAAGGGTCATTACTCTTCGGCCATGTGCAGCCAATCACAGATAGAGGCCTTTGTTTTCATCACCCAAGAATTGGGGCTTGATCCGGAAACAACGCCGGTTTCGAAGCCGGCTAAAAACCAGAGTTGCGGTGGGGCCATGGGTTACGCCCAATTTTTACCCCGCACCTGGCTGGCCTATGCCGACAAAGTGGCTGAACTTACCGGCCATGCCGTGGCCTCGCCCTGGAATCCGGAAGACGCTTTTACGGCCGTGGCCTTAAAGCTTGCCGCCAATGGAGCGACCAGAGGGGCGACGTTTGCCGAAAAGAGGCGAGCGCAATGGGAGGCGGCCATGACCTATTTTTCAGGTTCGCGCTGGCGCGACCCCGGAGTTTTGAAAAATATTAGCTGGTACGGCACCAGGGCGCTGGATACGGCGGATGCCTACGCTGTCATCATCGGTCAATAAATTGTATGAAGAAAGTTTGGAATTCTACATTGGTGGCGGTGTTATTAGCGGTCTTTATTTTTTTTCTTCTTTTTGCTTTCCCCGGTAAAGCAGTACTTGGCCCTGATATTTTTATTTTTGGTCTGCAAATCCATCTTTACAGTTTATTCATGGCCGTTGGCTTATTGCTGGCATATTCGGTCAGCCGGCGCACAGCCTTAGCCGGTGACTTTTCAGGCAGCAAGTTTGATGCCATAACTTTGGCAGGCCTGATTGGCGGAGTTGTCGGCGCACGACTATTTTTTGTGCTCGGGCACTGGCCTGATTATTATCGCGCCCACGGAAATGAAATATTTAATCTGACAAACGGCGGACTCTCGTTCTATGGCGCTTTAATTGGCGGATTAGTTGCCATAGTTCTCGTCCGTTCATTTTTTAAATTTTCTTTGTTTCGAGTTTTAGACTACTTTAGTTTAGGTTTACCGGTGGGGCAGGCTATTGGCCGGCTGGGCAATTATTTTAACCAGGAAGCTTTTGGCAGTCCGACCAATTTACCTTGGAAAATGTTTGTAACGCCTAATAGCCGGCCTGCCGGGTATGAGAATTCGAGCTTTTTCCACCCGACTTTTCTTTATGAAGCCATTGGACTTCTTTTAATTTTCTGGCTTCTGCAAAAAATGAAGTTTCGCGTTAAAACCACGGGCCTGCTTTTTGCGGTTTATGCCATTTTTTCTGCCAGTCTGCGCATTTTTATAGAGGATATGCGGCTTGATGCCCTTGATTTTGCCGGATTGAAGATAAGCCTGGTTGCTGCTACTCTTTTGTTGATAAGCGGTTTACTGGTTTTATTAAGGAGAAATAGATATCGAGGAGAAATTGAATAAGATATTCTGGCTGGTTTTCTTTTTTATCCTGGGTGGAGCAGGCGTGCTTTTTATACTTCCCAGTTTCACCTTGCGGTTGTTGTTTATTTTAATCATCCTTGCGGTTTTAGCCTGGACCCTTCGCGCTGGACGCAAAATTGAAATAAATATTTTGGCCTTGATTACAGCCTACGTTTTATCCACGGCGCAATTCGGCTTGCATTTCTTTTTTAGAATTCCGGCCTGGGCTCTCCTAGTTGTCACCTTTATTTGGGTAACCGTTCTTTTTTGGCTTGGCTTCCGTTTGAAAATAGGCAACATCACCACTTCGGCTAAACTTTTGAGCCTGGTTACCGGATTGGCCGGGGCGGAAATCGCTTTGGCCCTCCTGTTTTGGCCGACTCATTTTTTGGTAACAAGCACAGTATTCTTTTTACTTTTTTATTTGGTTTGGATGATGGCCAATTTTTATATGCTGGGTATATTAAGCCGTAACCGTTTACTTATCCACTCCGTTTTTGTAGTATTAGTTCTGTCCGTTCTACTTTTTACCGCGCAATGGACGATATAATTTTTGAATTACTAATTACTAATATCTAATTTCTAAAATTGCGTAATGAGGGATTAATTAGAAATTAGAAATTGAAAATTGGAAATTAGGAGCAATAATGACCTGGCATAAACTGTGGAGTAAAATAAGACGACCTCTAAGCTACGGACTGGTTATATTTCTAGTAGGTGGTTTTGGCGGTTTGTTTATGCAGAAATATTTGGCGCCGTATTTGAGCTCCAAACCTCTCTTCCGTAACATTGGTTTATTACGCACCGACTCGCCTTTAGTTATAACCCGAACCGAGCAAGTGAGGGTTAATGAAGGAGTGAAGCTTATAGATTTGGTCAAACAGCTTACGCCGAATGTGGTGGCCGTCATCGGTGGGCGTGGTGAGCCGGGTGTTGATTTTTCGGAAAACGTTAAAGGTAGTGGTGTGATAATTTCCTCCGACGGAGTAGTTGCCAGCGATAAATCTTTTTTTGCTGACCGGCAAAATTCTTATTGGGCGGTTACCTCGGACGGAGCCGTGTATCCGATTACTATTTTGGCTGAAGATCCGAAAAGCGAGTTGGTATTCGTAAAAATTGAAGACGGTACACTTAGCCCGGTTCAGTTCGGGATTTCTTCAGAGCTGGAAACCGGACAGCAAACCGTATTGCTTTCGGGTACCGAGGCCAGTAATCTTACCGCCCTGCGCGTATCTTTCATTTCCTCGGCACCGGGCAACTTGTCTTTCGGTGAAATTTATTCTTCGGAGGATTACTTCCGACCGTTTGCCCTTGATGCCGATTTACAAGCCGGCGAAGGAGTTTTTAATTTGCAAGGGCAATTAATCGGCTTAGGCAGCGAGTCGGGCATTATCCCGGCGGAAGTTATCCGTTCGGCGCAGGAAAGTTTTTTTGCCGCTCAAAAGATAATTCGCCCGCGTTTAGGCGTCAATTATTCGATTTTGACCAAAGCGCGCGGCAAGTTGCTCGGCATGGGTGAGATTGAAGGTATAATGCTGCGAAGCTTGGGTAGGACGCCGGCCGTAGTACCGGGTAGCCCTGCGGCCGCGGCCGGCCTTGAAGAAGGCGACGTGATTGTCAGGATAAACGGTGAAAATGTCAACGCTAAGCAGGGTTTAAGTATATTTTTGAACAGAGCAAAACCGGGGGACACATGGTTGCTGACTATTTTACGCGGCGGCGTCGAACAAGAAGTCGATTTGATTTTGGGAGAAGTGAAGTAAAATTAATTACTAATTTTTAATTACTAATTCCTAAACAATTACCAAATGTTCCAAATCCAATTCTAGAAATTAGAAATTAGGATTTAGAAATTGGAGCGAAGCGACCCATGGATTGTATTTTTTGCAAAATTGTAAATGGTGAAATGCCCAGTCATAAAGTTTGGGAGACTGATTCGTACTTAGCTTTTTTATCAATTTTTCCAAATACAGAGGGCGTGACTGTCGTAATACCTAAAAAACATTATCCTAGCTACATTTTTGATTTACCGGATGATGTTTTATCAGATTTAATTTTGGCAACCAAACATGTCGCTAAACTGCTTGACCGTAAGCTAACTGACGTGGGGCGTACGGCTTTAGTGTTTGAAGGATTTGGTGTTGATCATGCCCACGCCAAACTCTTCCCTATGCACGGTACGGCCGATATGAGTAGATGGCGGAAAATAGAGTCAGATGTTCCTAAATACTTTGAGAAGTATGAAGGTTATATTTCTTCCCACGATTATAAACGTGAGGATGATGATAAATTAGCTAACTTAGCGAAGAAAATAAGAGAATGAAAATTTTAGTCACCGGCGGGGCCGGATTCATGGGCAGTAATTTTGTTCATTACTGGTTAAATAATCATCCAGAGGATGAGCTTATTAATTTTGATGCTTTAACTTATGCTGGAAACCCGGATAATTTAAAAGGGTCGGAGGATAGTCCTAAATATAAGTTTATAAAAGGCGATATAAGAGATAAGGATGCAGTGCAGTCTGCGATGGCTGGTGTTGAGGTTGTGGTTCATTTTGCTGCAGAAACTCATGTGGATCGAAGTATTTTGGGCCCGGCGGAATTTGTTACGACAAATGTGGTCGGCACCCAAGTTTTACTAAGCGAGGCTATGGCCGTAAAAGTTAAGAGGTTTCATCACATTTCTACGGACGAAGTTTTTGGGAGTTTAAAATTAGGTACGAAAGAAAGTTTTAACGAAAATACCCCTTATCAACCGCGCAGTCCTTATTCAGCGAGCAAAGCGGGTTCGGATCACTTAGTTCGCGCCTTTTATGAAACCTACGGTTTGCCAATAACCATCAGCAACGCCTCCAATTATTACGGCCCTTATCAGTTTCCGGAGAAATTCATACCCCGTCTAATTATTCGCGGTTTGCTTGGGTTTACTTTGCCAGTCTACGGCGAAGGCAAAAATATTCGGGACTGGCTTTATACCGAAGACCACTGCCGCGCGATTGATTTGATCTTGACTAAGGGCAAAGTGGGTGAGACTTATTTAGTTGGTTCGAATTCGGAAAGAGCCAATATTGATGTGGCACGCTTGATATGCGACTATTTAGGAATTAGCCAGGGCAAAATCGAGTTTGTTAAAGATAGGCCGGGTCATGATTTACGTTACGCCATTGACGGCACAAAGCTTAAGACCGAGCTCGGTTGGCAGGCGATTGGCAATTTTGAAGATAATCTGAAGTCAGTGGTTGAGTGGTACAAAAACAACGAGGTCTGGTGGCGTCCGCTTTTGGAAAAAGCCGAGATTGAAAAAGGCAACATTACTCTGTAAAATAGTCATATGAATTCAGATACTAAAAAAATTGTTATTTTCGGCAGGGGTCAGGTAGGCACTTTTTACCGCGATTATTTTTCCGCCAAAGGGTTTGAGGTCGTTCAGCCGGAGGCCGATATTAGGAGCTATGAGGCCGTCGAACAGGCCATAAAAGAAACTAATCCGAAATTTGTTATTGAT
>MFES01000036.1:23843-26503 GCA_001779955.1 Candidatus Doudnabacteria bacterium RIFCSPHIGHO2_02_FULL_46_11
CGGAAAAACCAACATTGATTGGTGTGAGCAAAATAAGCTTGAATGTTTTGAGGTCAACGTTTTAGGCGCGGATAATATTGCCCAAGCCTGCCAAAAACTCGGCGTGTACTTAATTCATCTTTCAAGCGGTTGCATTTTTGAAAGCAAGTCTGCGGAGCAAAGTTTTAGCGAAGAGGATTTACCAAATCCGCTTTGTTTTTATGCCTGGACTAAGGTTTGGGGTGATAATTTACTTATGGACCGGGCAACCAGGCACGGGCTTAAAGTGTTGATTTTACGGCCAAGGCAGCTTCTTTCCAGCATGGTAAGCCCGAGAAACGCCTTAACAAAAATGCTGACCTATACGAAATTTATTGATACAGATAATTCCTGTACAGTCGTAGAAGATTTAATGTTTGCTACGGACGAACTAATTAAGCAGCAAGCTACAGGCATTTATAATGTTTCTAACCCTGGTATAACCTCGCCCTACAAAATTGCCCAAAAACTTAAGGAAATTATTAAGCCCGAAATGCAGCTTGAAGTGATTAGCAAAGAAGATCTTAATAAAATGACTTTGGCCATACGTATCGACACGGTTTTAAAGACAGACAAGCTGGAAAAGGCGGGTGTGCATTTACGCGACCTAAACGAAAGGCTACCCGAGATCATAAATGATCTTAAAGAAAATTTAGCCAAGGGTGGGTCGGAAGCAGCCATGGCCGAAACGGAAAAGGAAACAGCTGCCAAATTATCCTATGCCGGAAAACAGTAAAAAATTCGATAATGTTAAGGGTGTAATTTTAGCCGGCGGCAATGCCACCAGGCTTCGCCCCTTAACCTGGGTGACCAACAAACACCTTCTGCCGATTTATGACCGTCCAATGATTTATTATCCTTTACAGTCTTTGCAAAAGGCCGGCGTTCGAGATGCTTTGATTAGCACTAATCCTCACCATGCCGGTGATTTTATAAATCTTTTAAGTACCGGAGAGGAATTTGATATGAGACTTCAGTACACCATCCAGAAAGAACCGAAAGGTATGGCGCAGGTTGTGGGTATGGCAGAATCATTTGCCGAAGGCAGTTCAGTTTTGGTTTTAGCCGGAGATAATTTATTTGATTTTGATTTAAAGCCGGCCATTGAAAGATTCAAAGCCCAAGGAAGCGGTGCCAGAATTTTCGCCATGCATCACGACCACCCTGAACATTACGGCGTTGTTGAGATTGCCGAGGACGGCAAGGTTATATCGGTTGAAGAAAAGCCCAAACAGCCTAAGAGTAATTATATTGTTGTCGGTATTTACTTGTTCGATTCCGATGCCTTTGATTTTGTAAAAAATCTTAAACCTTCGGACCGCGGTGAGTTAGAAATAACCAGCGGTCTTATCGAATGCTATCGCCAGCGCGGTGATTTATATTGCGAAGTTTTGGACAAAGACGACTGGTGGATTGATGCCGGTACCTCTTATGAGGAGTTATTCGCGGCAAACGAAGCAGCCCGAAAGCGCGTTCTTGGCCAGAATAAAAAATAAGCTATATTTTTGTGAACAAAGCCTTTAAATAAGGGTTTTTTTAATGTCTTGATTAACCCTTGCCAAATCTATAAAAATACTGTATGATTTGGTGTTGTCCAGTAGTAGTCTGCCCTGGGCGGACACTACCGAACCAACGCCCAAACTTATGACATTCACTGAATTAGTCCGAAAAAACATCCGTTTTGTCATTCTTTTCCCAGCTGTAGTGGCCGCGGTGGTTTTTGCCATCAGTCTTTTTCAGCAAGATCTGTACAAGTCCTCACTCTCACTTATGGTTGTGCAGAAACAGACTGAAGAGGTAAATGCCCAGACCGGCGTAAAGTCTGCCGAGCAGATGGCCGATATTCTTTCTCGCGTTATAGACAGCAGCTCTTTTCGTTCCGCAGTTTTGGCTGATAGAAATATAAAACTGGATTTGCCGGAACAGCCTTGGAAGCAGGCTAAGGAATGGCGCGAAATCGTAAAGACTAAAAATATTACTGATACCGGTATTTTGATTGTCGATGTTTATCAGCCGACAACTTCACAAGCCACTAAACTTGCCGAAACTATACAAATGACTTTAATTGATCAAAGCTACGGTTATTTAGGAACTCGGGCTGAAGATGTTTTTATCAGACAGTTAAATCCTCCAGCTCCGACCAGTGATAAACCGGCTAAGCCTAATTTATTGCTTAATTCCGCAGTCGGATTTTTATTCGGCCTTGTTGCTGCGCTTACCTTACTGCTTTTGTTCCCAAGTTTTGGAACTTTAAAGCCGGCCAAACCCATGACTAAGCCCGAGAATGTTTTAAGCGAAGAAGAAACTTGGCAAGTACCTTTGGATAAGAATTTATCAGGCGGGATGATTTTTTCAGCAAACCTTATTAAAAATTTAAGCCATCCAATGGCGCATAAGCATAGAGAAGTTGAAGCTGAAGAGATTCCGACCCCTGAAGAAATTCCGGCTGCGAACCGCTCTGACGAAAATGAAATAAATTTTGTTTCTAGGGCTAATGACATACTAAACCGGAAATTTTAAATATCAAAATTAGAAAATTATCACTAATTTTTAAACCCCTTACACGACGTTTTCTATCCAATAGCTTGGAAACACTTTTGAGTTAATTCTAGGGGTGTTTGCAGATTGATGCCAAGGTGGAA
>MFES01000037.1:0-3097 GCA_001779955.1 Candidatus Doudnabacteria bacterium RIFCSPHIGHO2_02_FULL_46_11
ACTAACTCCAGACCGATCATTAACAAGGCCTGGATGGCATCGGAAATACCGCCCAGATCCCATGTCCATTTGCGCACCTTATCCAGCTGTCTGTTCAATTTTTGGAAACTTTTATATTCCTGCTTTTCGGCCGCAAACAGTTTGAGATTGACATTGTTGGCAATGGTATCGGCCAGCCGCCCCGAGAGACGGCTATCCAAATCGGCCCGGGCAATATCGTATTTTAGCTTATAAAGCGAAAATTTAATCTGGAATAAAATATAAAATATCGACCAGACAAACAGAATTAGAGCGAAGATCCAGTTAACGAAAGCCAGAACTGCCAAAATGAAGATAAATCTGAAGACGGTCTGGCCAAGATCCCAAGTAAACTTGTCGATAATTATTTCATACGCGCGCTCATAACGGGTCACTCTTTTAAGCAGCGTGCCCGCAAAGTTGTTGCTGAAAAAATTGTACGAATGGTCGTGCAAATATTTAAAGCAAGTGTTGACCAAATCGGCCATGGTGCGCGAGGCAAAAAACGACAGTGTAAAATGAAAAATGCGCCACGCCAGCCAAGCGGCCATATGCGCAACCCCGGCGCCAATAATAAGCTTGACCATCAAATCAAACTTTGAAAAGTCATTTTGGACAAGGGCATCAAACAGTTTTTGATACCAGGTCGGCACCCAGACTTCGGCCGCATTGGCGCCGATCATGGCCAAAACAATAACCGCCAAGGCCAGCCTGTGCCGCTTAGCGTGCTGCCAAAATATTCGATATGTATTACGCGTTAAAGTTGTCATAAACATTAAAACTTGGACGCTGACCGCGACGGACAGTTAACAAATTAGGCGAAATTGCTTTCGCTTCTCCAAACCTCGCCCCGTTAGAAACAGCCCGC
Source organism: Candidatus Doudnabacteria bacterium RIFCSPHIGHO2_02_FULL_46_11 (assembly GCA_001779955.1). Taxonomy (GTDB): domain Bacteria; phylum Patescibacteriota; class Doudnabacteria; order UBA920; family 2-02-FULL-46-11; genus 2-02-FULL-46-11. The sequence goes on from MFES01000037.1 coordinate 887, forward strand.
CCGAGGCCCTTTAGGGCGCGCTTCGCGCGGGCGTGGTTTCTAACGGGGTAAATTTAGCTGTTTTTTTGTTTAAACAGTCACACGGACATTCCTTAAAATAACTATAATACAAAACAACCAAACCTGCAAACCCGATCGGCTTGAAATTGCTGTGTGGGAAACATTGCGGCCGAAGAATTAGGCGCTGCCAGCCTGCTCTCGCCACAAAGCGGCATAAAGATTTTGATTTTGCAAAAGTTGCCGGTGCGTGTCCCGTTCCACAATGTTGCCTTTCTCCAACACATAAATTTTATCGGCGTGGGCGACCGTGGAAAGCCTGTGCGCCACCAAAACAATCATCAAATTCGGTCGGGACTTGGCAATCTGTTTGATGGTTTCGGTAATGGCTTTCTCGGTAATCGAATCTAAGCTGCTGGTCGCTTCGTCAAAAATAATCAACTCCGGATTTCGCAAAAGGGCGCGGGCAATGGCCAGGCGCTGCTTTTCGCCTCCCGAAATTTTTATACCGCCTTCGCCAATTTTGGTGTCCAGACCAAGGCCTCCCCGCTCAATGATGGCCAGCGACTCGGCTTGCTGCAAAACTTTTAGGCACTCATCGTCGCTGGACGCTGGCCTTACGAAAACTAAATTTTCGCGAATGGTACCGGCAAAAAGCTGTGTGTCCTGCGAAACATAGCCGATCTTGGCGCGAAAATGCTCGTAATCGAGCCTGTTGGCGTCAATGCCATTAACCTCAAAATTGCCCGCGGTCGGCTTATAGAGCCCCAAAATCAACTTAATGATCGTGCTCTTGCCCGAACCCGAAGGGCCGGCCAAAGCCACCGTTTGTCCGGCCGTAATTTCAAAATTTAAATTTTTGACAGAAGGGTCGCTGCCCGAGGCATATTGAAAACTGACATTCTTAAACACTAAATTTTGCAAAGCCCCCACGCGCACTGCGCCAATGGGTTTTTCTTCTTTGGGAATGTTCAAAATTTGCTGCAATTGTTCCAGGCTGGCGCTCGCCTCCCGATATTGGGCTGCCACATTGCCAAACTCGCCAAGCGGGTTAAAAATAAAAAACGAATAAATCCAGAGCGTAAAAAACTCGCCCAAAGATACCGGGCCTTTAAAAATTAACCAGAGAAGCAACAGCAACAAAACCGAACGCATGGTATTGACCATGGTGCCTTGGCTAAAACTCAAATAGCGAATGAGCTTGACTTTAGTGAGTTCCAGGCCGAGAATTTTATCGTTAACGTAGTTTAAACGGCCGGTTTCCTGCGATTCCAATCCCAAACTTTTTACCAGCTCCACGTTACGCAGAGTTTCGGTGGTGGAACCGGCCAGCGCGGACATTTCTTTGACAATGGCGGCCTGTGAAGCCTTTATTTTTTTGCTGATGGTGTAGGTGGTAAAACCGATAAGCGGGATAACAAAAAAATAGACCAGGCCGATCAGCCAATGCACAATAAAAGCGTAGACCACCACAAAAATGATGCCCACCAGCGAAAAGAAAACGATGTTGACCAAACTAGTAACAAAAACCTGCACGTCGGTTCTGGCCTTTTGCAAAGTTTGCAAAACCTCGCCGCTGCGCTTGTCTTCAAAAATGGCGAACGGCAAGGCCAAAGCGTGGGCTACGGCATCACCATAAAGCCGCGTACCCAGTTTTTGGGTGATGACGTTAACGTAATATTCCTGAAAATTTTTGGCCACGCGCGAAATTAATGCCGCGGCCATAGCCGCGATTATCAAGATTAAAATGCCGCTTAAAAACTGGCGGAATTCATAATCTCCGGCCTGCGTGGCATAGCGGTCAATAATGACCCGGTAAATTTGCGGGTCAAGCAAAGAAAAAACCTGGTTAGTTACTGCTAATCCCAGGGCGCCTAAAAAAAGCCGCTTATAATCTTTTAAATACTGAAATAAAAGTTTCATGCGCTATCCCCTTGCCACCAAAAAAGCAATATAAGCGGCATAAATTCCCAAAAACATATAGCCTTGCCAGCGTTCGAGCGAATGGCGCCTGCCCACAAACATAAACAGGAAAAGCAAAAGGCTCGCGGCAATTGTGACAATGATGTCCGGATTGCTTTCAGGCCGGAAGGGCAAAGGTTTAATAATCGCGCTTAAGCCGAGTATCCAAAAAATATTTAATATATTGGAGCCGACCACATTGCCCACGGCGATATCGGCATTCTTTTTATAGGCGGCCACGGCCGAGGTGGC
>MFES01000037.1:3124-4752 GCA_001779955.1 Candidatus Doudnabacteria bacterium RIFCSPHIGHO2_02_FULL_46_11
GGTGGCAATATCTATGGCCCCGTTCACCACCCAGCGGCCGCCTAAAACCAAACCAATCAAACCCATCAATACGAGCAAAACGGACTTGCCGGCACCCATCATTTTTTACGGCTTTTTTTTCAGCGCCGCCCTTGACCTCAAAGGCAATGCTAAAGATGTAATACATGAAAATGATAAATAGGGCCAGCAGAATAAAACCATCTATGCGGGTAAGCTCGGAAAAATTTCTGCCGTCTATAAAATGGTCATTGGCCATTAAACCCACTAGCAACGCGGCTAACAAGCTCAAGGGGATTTCTTTGTAAACGGTGTTCTTAACAACTTTCAAGGGATAAATAATGGCGGCGATACCAAGGATGAGAAAAATATTAGCAATGTTACTGCCCAAGATGTTACCAATGGCGATTTCGGTTGAACCCCGGAAACTGGCTACTAGGTTGACCACTAACTCCGGTGTAGAAGTGCCAAACGCGACGACTGTCAAACCGACGACTAAATCGGTCACGCCAAATCTTTTGGCTAAGGCCGACGCGCCGTCCACCAAAAGGTCAGCTCCCTTAATGAGCAAAACAAAACCGACTATTAAAAGAATATACGTTAGCATGTTTATTTTTGCCTAGAAAATTAGATTATTTTTATTATAACACTTTCTAAACCGCTGGCTTAAATACTATTTTAATAATTAAGAATGTTTTGAGAGCCAGTCGGTGGCTAATTTATTAAACTCTTGAATAAAAGCGGGGTAACCGGTCAAACTGTGCGGCGCGTCTTTCATTAAATAGTAAGTCAGCTTAGTTTTATCCGGGACTGCGTTTAGGTAATTTTCGACGGTTTGGTGAGGCACCATTTCATCTTTTTCAGATTCCACTATTAGTATATGACCATTAAATTGATGAACTGATCTTAAAGATTCTGTGGCGCTGTAATCAAATTTTTGTTTGCGCCACTCAACTACATCGGGATAATCAGTGGCGGTTCTAATTTTCCCCACCCTGCTAAATTCCTCGTCAGGATAGTTAGACGGTGTTCGCAAAATTAAATTTTTTATCGGACGCTTAGATATAAGTATGGCTGCTAAATATGAACCAAAACTCGAACCAACAATCGAGACCATCTTGGACTGGGCCGCTAAAAAATCATAGGCCACGGTGACAGCCTTGAAATAAATGGCGATAGAAAGACTGTCCGGGTTACCTTCACTTTCACCATGTCCTGGTAAATCAAAAGTTAAACAGGTAAAACCTTTGTCTGATAAATTTTGTGCCAATTGATAAAAACGATCCTGCTTGCTTTTCCAGCCATGAATAAATAGAACAGCACCCCGATTTTTGCCACCAGCCGCGGGCTTAAAAAGTGCCCCGGCCAATTTGATATTTTCTAGATATAAGTCAATACGCTCCATAAAAAAAGTATAGTAGACCTAAGAGAACCTTAGTTATTTTCGCAGCAAACTATAAAAATTATAGCCGACCCAAAACAACAATACACCTAAAGTATTAGCCAGTAAATCCCACCAAGTGTCAGAGGGGTCTAAATTCACAATTTTCAATTCCGTCACGCCCAGCTCGAACAATTCATTGGCTATGCCGAGTCCGCTCACTAAAAAGAAAAAGCCGATTAGTCCTAAA
>MFES01000037.1:4794-6190 GCA_001779955.1 Candidatus Doudnabacteria bacterium RIFCSPHIGHO2_02_FULL_46_11
CAAACGAAGGAATGTACCAGGAAATTAAAAATAACAAACCGCCTACCAGCAATGGCAGGCGCGAGACTGGTTCTTTGCCCGCGTATCTTTTGATTAACGCGGGCAGAAAAAAATAAACCAGTACCGGAACAACAAATGAGGCAATAATAAAAATCATTATACGAATTTTTTAAACCATTTGACCGTCTCCGAATAAACTTGGTCCTGCTTCCCCTCTTCTTCAAAACTATGTGTCGCCCCTTTTATAACGATATGCTCTTTGGGATAATTAGCTGCCTGGTACATTTGTTTTTCTGCTTGTAAAAGAGGGCCGGTGCCTGCAGTAATAAACTTAATAGGCACACGCAACTCCTTGACGAGTTTTAATGAATCAACGTGTTTGGCTTCCTGATACATATCCTCGCCGAGAAGCGAGCCTTCATCGTTGATTCTGATATTTAGACCCTTAATTTTTTTATAACCTCGAAAAGAATTGTTAGTCACTCGGTGATAAGAGCCGTCCCAAAAAACGACCGCGGCAAAATCTTTATTAACTGAATGCATGATTGAGGGCGCGCCATAGCTGTGTCCAGTAATAAAAATTTTTTTAGCACCACACTTTCTTAAATATCTAATTACCGTGTCTATATCTTGCCCGTGTACTTTTAGCGTGCAATCTTTAAGCCTACGCGATCCTTCTTTCCATCCATACAACTCAACAAGCAGCACGGAAAAACCTTTCTTGTTAAGATAATTTGCAGAATTATAAACCAGAGCTGACCGCATAGACCCGAATAAACCATGTACGACAACGACCGCGGGCTTTTTCATATTCCCTACCAACCTAGCGTAGATTCTCTTTTTATCTGGAGTTTTTATGAAAAAGGATTTTTCCATAAATCAATAATAACAAAAAGGGCCATTCCTGGCGATTTTTGGCTTTGTTTAATTAATTTTATTCTACACCAATATTAAAAACTGCCATAGCATCAGCATTGTCGAGGTCTCGAAGTATTGACTTTACCACCAATATCTGCTAATCTTGCTTGTTGGCCTTAAATCCGTAAGGTCGTGATCATTATCCTGTAATGCTTCGGATAAGTGTTGCGGAGAAAGAATATTCACAATGTCTGACGAAAATACCCAGGCTACTCCTACTCAAGGAACACAGCCTCAAGCTTCTAGCGAAGCTGCTACAGCAACAACTCCTAGCGAAACCGCTAGTGCGTAAATCAAAAAAGAGCTCCATGAGGAGCTCTTTTTTTATTGAAATTTTGACAGTCAGGATGCGAAGTCCCGTAGTGAACCGTAGGTTCTACGCCGCCTTGGGGCTCCGAAGATTCTAGTACTGGGGTTAGAACCAGAATACAGTAGTATGGTGGTTATATTTACATCCCTGACTTAGCTAGCCGCCTGC
>MFES01000038.1:0-4069 GCA_001779955.1 Candidatus Doudnabacteria bacterium RIFCSPHIGHO2_02_FULL_46_11
TCTTGATTATATTGTTGATGGACATAATGTAATTCTTTCGCAAGGTAGGTGGATGGAATTTAACGAGGACTATGTAACCCAGCTTAACGAGTATATTGATGAGGTAGAAATAGAACCCACGGAAGAATCTCTGGTTGAGGTTGAGAAAGTTGATGAGGAAAAATTTAACGAAAATATGGTATCTCTCGGCTACGCAAACGCCGACAAAGATTTTACAAAAATAAAAGTTGCCTCGGGAATATCTATCGAGGCATGGGATTTGCAGAAAGATGATGTCGTATATGCAGTCAAAATTGGTACGCCCCAAAAGCTGGGCTATGTTTGCGATCAATCTATCAACACATTGGAGATTATTAAGAAAAAGGCGAATGTTAGAAAACTAGATATAAATTTCAAAACCTACTGTCTCTGGATTGTTTTAGATAGAGCGGAAAAGATAAGTAAAATATCGGACATCAAATCAATTATCTTCAAACAAAAGCTAGAGTCGTGGGCTAGAAAATGCTCAGAATTTGGAATCACGCCTAAAATAAAAATCAGTTACATAAAGAAATAGTTTGTGCTAAAGTAAGAGTAATGATTTTAACGAGGCACAGAAGATAAGGAATTCTCCGGCGCATTTATGCGCTTCTTTTTCTTGCCCTCGTAAGCTAACGGATAAACTGCCTCGGTTCTAACGAGGACTTGCAGGTTCGAATCCTGCCGAGGGTGCCAATTTTGAAATTGCCAACAAAATTTCCGTCCGTCCCCGCAAGGGGGCAAAAAAGGTGTCAGGTACCATTAATATAATTCAATAGGTAGAGCCAAAAATTCCGTCCGCCCAAGGGCATGGCGGAAGGCCCTCCTTCGCTAAAGCTACGGACGGGGAATGGCGTGGGGGGGGATGCCGAGGCGCTCTCGGCAAGGTACGGTATACTGAATCTATTAAAATCGAATCAAAACAACCCCGAAGCAAAGCAAGCTTGCAACGGGGCAGGCAAATTTTAGAACGACGGAAAGAGATCGACCCCATTAGAAAGCGCGGTGCTTCTAACGGGGCGAGGCAGGAGCTTAACATTCAAATTTTATGCAAATAGATAATCTGGAAACTATTTTAGCGCGTAGGAAGGAAATAGAGGGTGAAATCGTGGATATGCTGAAAGTTACCGAGAGCGATTTTACTTTAGATCACGTCCGGGATGTTATTTATCACGAGGAAGATAACGACGATATGATTTACCCCATTGGATATGATTTCATCCAACGGGGTGAAGTCGTAGCCATGTTTGACCCCAGTAGTAGAACGCAAAGCGTTCACTACGGGGCAGGTCGTGGCGGAGACGCTTCGGAATTGACCCCGTTAGAGAATTCGCTGTCTCTAACGGGGTTGAGCAATGTGCTCGAGCTGGTTCACCCCGTTAGATAAAAAGTATGTACTATATTTATATTTTACAAAGTAAAAAAGACAAACAATTTTATGTTGGTTATACTGATGATTTGAAAAATAGGTTAAAATTACACAATGCGGGGAGGGTTGAATCTACGAAAAATCGTTTGCCTTTTGAGCTTGTTTATTACGAGGCGTGTAAAAACCAGCAAGATGCCACGCACAGAGAAAAATATTTAAAAACATCTTGGGGCAAACGATATATTAAGGCGAGATTGAAAAAATATCTAACGGGGTAAACCGATGCTTGGAATTACCCCAGTAGCAGAAACTTCGTTTCGCTACGGGGCATGCTTTCCGCACGAAGTGCTTGCCCCCACACCAAATTGAAATGTTTGTTGAGAAAACAGAGTGAGGATAGTTTGAAGTTATTTGGTGTGGGGGCTTGGAGGTATCTCCCCGGCCGAGAAGTTGTTGGAGCATCAATCTCAATCACCTTTGTATGAATGTCCGGAATGCAGACTGAAGTATCGCGAAAAGAAATGGGCAAAAGCATGTGAGGCGTGGTGCAAAGAACATCACAGCTGTAATTTAGAAATAACCGCCCACGCCGAGGAAAATAAATAACATCCTTACAAACTTGAGAATGTAAGGATGTGGTGTACAATGCAATTATGGCGAAAATGAAAACTGCAAAACAAATGGAGCGGCATCTTAAGGGAATGGCTAACCATTACCGCATTAAAATATTACTTTTGATAGCGGCCAGCGACGGTATAACTTTGGAAGACATAGTTAAGGCCCTGGAAGCTAACGAAAAAACCATTGGCGAGCACACAAGACGGTTGTATGTGGCGGGGTTGGTTAATAAAAAATACCGCGGCAAATTTGTTGAACACACCTTATCCCCATATGGCAAGACATTTGTCCGTTTCTTACAATCATTTCAAAAGATATAAAACATCCTTACAAACTGGAGTATGTAGGGGTGTGGTATTTAGAACTTATCAAACCAGCTCTCAACCCTTCGGCGTGGGTATTCGGACCGGTCTGCACGATCACGAGGTAATCGAAATTGCCGAGGAACCTTCGGCAGGCTATACTGAATCTATTAAAATCGAATCAAAACACTATGTCAAAACCTAAAATAACGTTACAGTATTTAGCAAAAAACATATCCATAGTTATCGGCCTGGTTCTCATTTGGCGGGGAATTTGGTACGCGCTGGATGGATTGGATAAGTGGATTTTTAGCGACAGTCATATCTGGACTGCCCTTGGTGGAATTGTAATCGGTCTTCTTGTCCTGTACCTGCCGGATAAAGATTTGAAGGAAATTGAAAAATTATAATTATAAAAATCAAAACCTGCCAGGCCCCACGCCAAAAACCCAAAAGCACAAACAAACCTCGACTTTAGTCGAGGATATCTAATCTATATGTAATTTAAGTGGTTTTCACAGGTTTAGTCTATTTTTGCATAGTTTATACAGTATATGCATAGATTTTAGCACCTATTGCATAGATTTTAAGTATTTGATAGGATATGGATATGGAAGAAAAATTAATCAAAATTAGCGAGGCCGCCGAAATTTTAGGTGTTTCCATGGATACGCTTCGCCGTTGGGATGAGAGTGGAAAGTTAGTCGCGATTAAGAAAGAGGGCGGCACTCATCGCTATTATCTGGAGAAGGATATAGAGATTTTTGCAAGCGACCTTTTTAGGTTTGCGTCTGATTGGATTAGTCAGGGGGCCGAATTCCCCGGCACTTTTTACTGCCCCACGAGCTCCGTGTTTCAAGGAAGATTAGTAAAAATGGAGCGTATGCTTATGGAAAAGCCGGGCTTTGAAAAATTATACTCCTTGATTGTTCTGGTTGCCGGAGAAATTGGGGATAATTCATTTGCTCACAACTTAGGGAAATGGCCGGATGCGCCGGGGATATTTTTTGGCTACGACGTCCAAAAAGGCATTATTGTTCTTGCAGATCGGGGATTGGGCATTTTAGAAACACTACGCCGCGTTCGCCCGGATTTATCGACGCATGTGAAAGCGGTTGAAGTGGCTTTTACTGAATTTATTTCTGGTCGAGCGCCGGAAAAACGGGGCAATGGTCTGAAATTGGTTCGGAAAGTGGTTCTTGCCAATCCGATAAACCTATTTTTTACGAGCGGCGATGCGGAAGTACATTTTAAGGGCGACGATAAGTCTTTTCGGGTTACGCGCGGTCCAAATGTAGTTCGTGGTTGTATGGCAAAAATTAATTTTTAACATAACCCAATAAAAACAATATGAAAGTAAAATTAGAGAAATTCGGCAATACGCTTATCTCCCGTGAATTAGGCAGCGAGGCCTTCAAGGCGTTTCAGTCCACACTTCTAGAGTTGCCGCCAAACGAAGAATTGGAAATTGATTTTTCCGGCGTATTAACCCTGTCGCCCTCATGGGCCGACGAATTTTTAAGCCCCCTGCTTGAACGATTGGGTGAGCGGTTGGTACTGGCACCCTCTGACAATCTCTCGGTACAGGCAACCTTAAAGATTCTGCAAGAGGCCAATAAAAGCATGTTTAAATTTTCATCTCGTTAGATATTTAAAAACTCCCACCCCACCTGAAAATGTCGGTTACAAACAACACCCTTACAAACTCCAGTATTTAAGGATGTTGTTTTTAAGAACTCATGGAAAGATTTTACAACGCCTC
>MFES01000038.1:4076-11565 GCA_001779955.1 Candidatus Doudnabacteria bacterium RIFCSPHIGHO2_02_FULL_46_11
TGAAATGAGCGGCGGAGCCGCAACTAATGGTTGCAAACCCGCCCTGATGCCCCGCGGTCTTGCCGCGGGGAGGGGTTTACTGCGCCTTGGGGCTCCGATGGATACCCGAAGGGTATAACCATCAGAGCCGAGCCGCAGGCTTTACATCACCCTGCTGACTGCAAGCAAACCGGTTCGAGAAAGTTTATGCGAAATGTTGTAAAATAACAATATGGTGCTGATTTTGGTTTTCATCATTGTTATTCTGCTTATGGCGGTCGCGGGGCTGGCGGTTTACGCGCGCCAGGAGGCTGGCAAGCACGGTACGGGAGCCGGCCAGGAATTTGCGGGGATTTGCAAAACAGCGCTGCAAACAGCTTCGCAGAAAGAAGCGCGCAAGCAAAAAATAGTGGCTATGTTTGAGGGCCCCGAGGCGGATAAAAAGCTGTCGAACGCCGAAGTCCGCAAGGCGCTCGGGGTATCGAGCCGCACGGCTGTGCGTTATTTGGAAGATTTGGAAATAGCGGGCAAGGTGGAGCAAGTGGGCAAGGTGGGCCACACTGTAACCTATCGTTTAAAATAGGACGAATACGCCACCCGGGCGGCGTATTGAATTAGCAATTTAAAACACATGACTTACATACTTTTAATTCTTGGTTTTGGCGCGCTCATCAAAGGCGCGGACTTATTGGTTGAAGGGGCTTCTTCAATCGCCCGCAGGCTCAAGATTTCGGATCTCGTTATCGGCCTGACCATTGTTGCTTTCGGCACTTCGGCTCCGGAGTTGTTCGTTAATATTTTGGCTTCCATGCGCGGCGCCTCGGATATCGCCATAGGCAATATCGTCGGCAGTAATATAGCCAATATCTTGCTCATATTAGGAATAGCCGCGCTAATTTACCCGCTTAAGGTGGGCAGGGGAACGGTTTGGAAGGAAATACCTCTGGGTTTCCTGGCGGCGCTTTTGATTTTTGCCATGGCCAATGATGTTTTATTTGACGGCCTGGTCTTTAACGCCCTTACGCGCACCGACGGTTTGGCTTTGCTTGCTTTTTTTATTATTTTTCTTTATTACACTTTTGGCATTGCCAAAGCCTCGGGCGAAGAGCCTAATGTTAAAAACACGAAGCCCCGGTCGCTTAAGTCTTCGTCCGCGCTGATACTGCTCGGCCTTATAGGTTTGGTAATCGGGGGAAACTGGATAGTAAACGGCGCCACGGCCATTGCCCGATCCCTTGGCTTGACCGAGGCCCTCATTGGTCTGACAATTGTGGCCATAGGCACGTCTTTGCCCGAGCTTGCCACTTCGGCCGTTGCCGCCTACAAAAAAAATACCGACATAGCCGTGGGCAACGTGGTGGGCTCGAATATTTTCAATGTTTTTTGGATTTTAGGCCTTAGCGCCATTATTAAGCCCCTTCCTTTTCAGCCAAATTTAAATTTTGACTTGTTCGTGGCTGTTATTGCCAGCATGTTGCTTTTTGCCTTTATGTTCATCGGACGCAAACATACGCTTTACCGCTGGGAGGGAGGTATGTTTCTCTTGTTGTACCTTATTTACCTAGTCCTAATTGTAGTTAGGGGATAACCGAAATTAGGATTTCCACAGACCCTATCCCCAGTGTGGTAGCCGCTATATACGCTATCGACAAGTGTTCAATGTTTCATTAGCATAACCAAGTAATCAAGTAATGCTACAAGAGGTCAATACCATGAATCCTGTATAACTTCCTCGATTGCCTGTCCCGTAGTGAACCGAAGGTTCTACTACTGGGATTCTCCCGATCAATCTTGGGCTAAGCAGAGCAATACGGGAATTAAGAAAGAATATATTAAAAACCTTGTTAACCTCGGGTCGAACACAAAACCCCAAGATTATCGAGGTAACTATACAGGATGAACGACAAAAGAGTACTTTCAGGAATTATCGCCTTAGCCGTTATTTTGGGTTTGCTGTTTGTTACGGATGGACGGGTTGCCGACCGTGGCCTAAACCAAACCGAAGAGGCCGCAAGCCAAACTGTAAACGAAATAAGCTACCGCGGGGCCCAAGGCCAGACCGCCTTGGCGCTTTTAAGGCAAGGCCATCAAGTAACGACCAAGGAATTCACGGGACTTGGCGAGTTTGTTACCGCCATTGACGGAGTCGAAGCGGGCAGTAGCCATTTTTGGGCCTTTTACGTAAATGACCAAATGGCGCAGGTTGGAGCGGATCAATATGTTACTCGCGAGGGCGACCGGGTAGTTTGGAAGCTGGAAGAAATTAAGTAGCTAAACTTACCCGTTTAAAGGGTAGAAACAATTTTTGAAATGTTGCCGTATTTGTTCATATTTTTCGGAGCGGCCTTCAGGCTTATTCCGCACCCCGATAATTTTGCGCCCATCGCCGCCATAGCCCTTTTTGGCGGCGTTTACTTGAGTAAAAAGGAAGCCCTTTGGTTGCCGCTTTTGGCCATGGTTTTATCCGATATCTTTATCGGCTTTGATTCATTCAGTTCGCGCTTGACGGTTTACGGCTCCTTTATGCTCATAAGCCTCATAGGCCTTTTGGTCAGGCGGCGCAAAAATTTAGCAACAGTGCTTGGCGGCTCGGTCTTGGGCTCTTTGGCTTTTTATCTTATTACAAATTTTGCTTTTTTTTACGCGCCGATTATGTACCCGCATAATTGGCAGGGCGTTTTTCAGTCTTACATCAACGCTTTGCCGTTTTTCCGCAACACTTTGCTGGGCGATTTATTCTATGTCGGCGTTTTATTTGGGGCCTACGAGTTTGCGACTTATTTAGCGGCTAAAAGAAAATCAAAGCAGTGGTCAAGCTCCCCTTTGTCAGAATAAATGTCTTTGGCGACAGCATAGCCTGGGGCAAAGGCGATTTGGTGAGAGGCGGTTGGGTCAACCGCCTTAAAATTGAGTTGTACCGGCTCAATAGGTTCCTTGAGGTGACCAACGTTTCAGTCGGCGGCGATACCACCAAAACTTTGCTTGAGCGATTTGAGTTTGAGGCGCGCCAGCGCGAGCCCCATATTGTTATTTTCGCCATAGGAATAAACGACAGCCAATTTTACCGCGATCCGGATAATCATCCCGTCAGTCTTGAAGAGTACAGGAGTAACATCAAGGATTTAATTAGTGCAGCGCGCGGCTTAACAGATAAAATTTTAATGATAGGCCTAAGCCGTGTGGACGAGCGAAAGACCCGACCGATTTATGAAATTACCAATACCCATTACACAAACGAAGAGATTGAAAAATACGACGAGGTCCTGAAAAACACTGCCGAGGAAATAGGCCTTGTTTATATTCCAGTTTCTGACCTTTTAGAGATCGATGACCTGCCGGACGGTCTGCATGTTGCCGGTTCCGGCCATGAAAAAATAGCAAAACGGGTAAAACAGGTCTTGCTCGCCTCCTATCCGGATTTGTTGTATACTGATGTCTAGATATGGCGAAAAAGCAGAGACCTAAATACATATTTGTGGTAGGCGGAGTAATGTCATCCGTCGGTAAAGGAGTCGCCGCCGCTTCAATAGGGAAAGTTCTGCAATCGCGAGGCTATCGCGTGGCAAATTTGAAAGCCGACATGTACGTAAACCTTGATGCCGGCACCATCCGCCCCGCCGAACACGGCGAGGTTTTTGTTGGCGAGGACGGCATTGAGGCTGACCAGGACCTGGGCAATTACGAGCGGTTTACCAATCAGGTTAGCACGGCCGCGGATTACATCACCACCGGCCAGGTTTATGCGGAGGTCATAAGGCGCGAACGCAATTTGGAATATGGCGGCGAGGACGTTGAAGTTTATCCCGATATTCCTAAAGAAATAATCAGGCGTATTGAGCAATGTCAGAAAAAGAACAAATCTGAAATTACGATAATCGAATACGGCGGCACGGTGGGCGAGTACCAGTTATTGCCGTTTCTGGAGGCCGCGCGCATGATGAAAGCCAGAAACCCCGAGGGTGTGTATTTCGTCTTAGTAAGTTATCTGCCAATGCCGGCCCTGCTTGGCGAACAGAAATCGAAGCCTACCCAGCAGGCTATAATCAACCTTCATTCCGCGGGCATAAATCCCGATTTTGTAATATGCCGTTCAGAACTCCCGGCCACGCCAGACATAAAGCGCACCATCAGCAATGTTTGCAGTTTGCCCGTCGAAAGAATTGTTTCCGCGCCTGACGTATATTCGATTTACGACATCCCGGTTAGTTTTGAAAACCAGAATTTCGGCGCAACTTTGCTCCAGGCCATGGGTTTAAAGGCCAAGAAAAGGGATTTGAGAGATTGGCTGGCCTTAGCCGATAAAATCAGAAAGACAAAGAAACAAGTTAAAATAGGTATTGTTGGAAAATATTTTAATCTCAAGTCGTGTAAAGACACCTACATTTCGGTTATTGAATCAATTAACCACGCCGCCTGGTCCGAGGGAAGACGGGCGAATATCGTGTGGCTTGAGGCGGAAAAGTACGAAAAAGACCGCAGAAAAATTAAGGAGCTGGATGTTTTTGACGGGATAATTGTTCCGGGAGGTTTTGGCGCACGCGGCACAGAGGGTATGATTTTGGCGGCGAACTACGCCAGATTAAATAAAATTCCTTATTTCGGCCTTTGTCTTGGCATGCAAATTATGACTATTTCTTACGCCAGAAATATGGCCGGATTGAAGAGAGCCAATTCAACCGAGTTTGATGCGAATACGCCCCACCCGGTTATTGCCACTATGGAAGATCAAGTGGAAAAGATAAAAAATAAGGATTACGGCGCTACCATGCGCTTGGGCGCATATCCTTGCGTATTGAAAAACCGGTCGATCGCCGCGCAGGCTTACGGCAAAAAACAAATCAGCGAGCGACACCGCCACCGTTACGAAGTTAATAATGATTACGTGGAAAGGCTTGAAAAAGCGGGCTTAGTTTTTTCCGGTAAATATCAAAGCGGCAATCTCATGGAAATTTCTGAACTGCCCAAGGAGGTGCATCCGTTTTACTTAGGCACCCAATTTCATCCTGAATTTAAATCAAGGCCGCTTGACCCGCACCCCTTATTTATTGAGTTTATAAAGGCGGCAATCGGCTAATTTAGGCAGAGCCCATTTAGGTCACAGCACAAATTTTCAAGGTTTGTGTCTGTTTTTTTGTTTAGATAATACAAGTTTTTTTAGCCTTAAAATTGCAAAAATGACAACATAAACCAAAATAAAACAATGACTTGCCGGACCTAACAGCCTTAATTTTATCCGTGCCTGACTTATTACCAATGTCTTTTGATTTTGTCTTGTCAATTTTGGCGGCCGGTTATATTTTGGCCGGGTTGGTACTGCTCACAAATTTATACCGCAACGGATTTTTGCGCGGAAATCTGCTGGGAATTGGCGCGGCTCTTGTCTTTGCCGCCACGGCCTTAACTTACCTACCGCAGATTTTTTTGGAATCAAAGGGAAATTGGCATTGGCTTGAGGCGGTAAGCGCCATTATAGGTTTTGTCGCTATATACGGGTTTATTCTCCTTAGCCTTAAAAACAGGTTTATCATCGGCGGCTACCGCGCGCTTGAGGCCGCCCGGCAACAGTTGCGGCAGCAGGAGCGCTGGATGCAAATAATGCAGGAAAACATGACGGATGGACTGGCCGTGTTTGGTCGCAACGGCCGCCTTTTATACATTAATCCGGCCGCTCTAAAATTGCTCAATATCACGGATCTGGCCATGCGAGATCATGCACGCATAATGTTCGGCCTTGGCTACAAAACAGACATTGAAGCAGACGCGTTAATTGCCCAGGTGTTGAGAGGGAATGATGTGAGCACTAGGCTGGTAGCGGCTGAAGGCCCCAATCAAGGCCAGATTATCGAAGTTAGGCTTTCGCCCGTTTACAGCAGGTTGCGCAAGGTTATTGCCGTCGCGGCAAGCTATCGGGATGTTACCCAAATTCATAACTTAGACAGGGCCAAGGAAGAGTTCATTCAAATCGCCAGCCATGAGCTGCGTACGCCCCTTACTGCGGTTAAGGGTTTCATATCACTTCTCGGCATGAGCCGATACGGCGACATGACCAAAAAACAGAAACAGATCGTCGGTAAGGCCCTGGCTTCCTGTGTAAGGCTGTCAAAGCTCGTGGATAACCTTTTGTTGGTGGCCCGCATCGAGGAAAGCAAGTCAGCCTACAATCCGCAATTGCTGGACATTGACGAGATAATCAAGCAAGTGGTGCAGGAACTGGCCGGAGAAGCGGATCGCTGCGGCATTAAATTGATGGCTCTGCCGTCGGCCAGAAAGTTGCCGCCGATATCGGGCGACCGCGAGAAAATGGAGCAGATAATTACCAATTTGGTGGGCAATGCCATTAAGTACACGCCGGAAGGAGGGCAAGTCTTCATTGAGACTCGCCTAAAACAGGGCGAAATTGAGCTTAAGGTCATCGACACCGGCGTGGGTATTGCCGAAAGCGATTTGAGCAAGCTTTTTCATAAATTCCAAAGGATTAGAAACAATCGTTCGGTTGGCGTGGGAGGTTCTGGTCTAGGCTTGGTTATTGTTAAGTCGTTTGCTGAAATGCACGGCGGGCGCGTTTCCGTAAATTCGATAGAGGGCCAAGGAAGCACTTTTACCCTGATACTGCCAGCCGCCAATTCTGCGGCATGAAAGGTTTTGAGTTTTTTCCGCTAACCGATAATTATATGTCAAAAAATATTTTACTGGTGGAAGACGACTCGCTTCTTTCGGAAATGTATACCATGATTTTGCAGGACGAGGGCTTCAATGTAAGTCATGTTCGAGACGGCCGCGCGGCTCTGCTGCGCACCTTAGACGATATTGATCTTGTTTTGCTTGATATACGCATTCCCGAGATTGACGGACTTGAAGTCCTGCGTTTTTACCGCGAGCATGGTTTTAAGCGGCCGATTATAGTTTTAACGAACAGCCCGCAGGTTAACCTGACCCAGGCTCTGGAGATGGGTGCCGACGGCTTTATGATTAAAAGCCACAGCGACATCAATGACGTGCTGAATGTCGTGCAAAAACATCTAGCTTAAAACCTGCGCTTTATAAGTTTATAAAATAGCGATATACTGGTTATAAGCCGGTATATTTTTTAGGACAAGCCTTTTTAGAAACAAAATGCCAATAAAAAAAAGTCAGGGTTTTGCCTTAATTGATACGATTGTCGCAATTTTTTTAATAGGCGTGGCCTTTTCGGCCTTTAGTTTGATTTATCCTGCGCTCAAGCTTTCGCAAATCAGCCGTTCGTATATGGTTGCCGCGGCTATTGCCGAAAAAAAGATGGAGGAGCTCAAATATATCCAATTTGATTCACTCGATTTGGCCGAAGAGGCCCCGTTTTCCGATCCGGATTTTACAAAACTGCAAAATGTTTCGGCCGATTATAGCGTGACTTACTATGACATCAATAACGATGAGGTTGATGAAACAGACATTAAGGAAATTACGGTCAACCTGAACTGGGAAATAAGAGGCGAGTCGCGCAGTTATTTTTTGACCTCGCTTTCTTATCAAT
>MFES01000038.1:11582-14581 GCA_001779955.1 Candidatus Doudnabacteria bacterium RIFCSPHIGHO2_02_FULL_46_11
TTTTATTCAAGAAAAAGATAAATAACGGAGGGTTCACCCTCACACCAAAAAAGTTGGGTGTGACCTTGCACGGCAAGGGAGGGTTCACTGTGCCTCGGGGCTCCGATGGATACCCGAAGGGTATAACCTATCGCAGCAAAGCCGAAGGCTTTACTTTGGCCGAAACGTTGGTGGTGCTTAGCCTTTTTGGTATTATTCTAATCGCCGTTGTTTCGCTTTATTTTGGCCATAGCAAGCTTGCCGGCACGGAAACGAAACTGGGCGAGCACCAAGGCCGTTTAGGCGCCAGCCTCGGCCGCGTTCTGACCTTAGCCAATCAAGCGGCCGAAGTGCTCGATCAAGCTACAGTCGACTCGGTCAATTACACCAGTTCGGACAGCACCATTGTTTTGAGCCTGCCGACCATTGATAGCGAGGACAACGTAATTAGCGATTCGAGTGATATTCTAATTTTTAGCGAAGACGCCAATGGTGATTTTGTCGCGATAGTTTCGGCCGCAGTCGGCAGTAAGCGGGCAAGCGGCCAAACCGCATTGCTTGAGGATATCGAATCGGCAGAAATTAACTATTCCGACGAATTGAACCCCGAGGCAAGCGATTGGTTTGAGCTTGAGCTGGCCCAAATTATCGCCACAGCGGCCGGCGATAAAACCATATCCCAAACGGTAAGGGTGCATTTAAAAAACAAACAATGACAAAAGTTTATAAAAAAAATCAATCGGGTTACGCAACGTTTATCGTTACGTTTTTCCTTTTCATCCTGATTTTTTTGTCGTTCGCGTTTTTGAATTTCGTTTTCGGATCGCACCGCGCGGCGCAGGCCATACAAAACTCGCTGTCTGCCAAGTACTTGGCAGAAGCCGGCCTGGAACGCACCATTTGGCAGCTAAACCAGGATGAAAGTTATGCCGGAGAAACTGAAACAAATTTTGGCGCGGGCCAGCTGACCGTTACCCTAAGCGATGTAAACGGCAATAGCAAGCAGATAATCTCCCGGGCGGCCGTGCCTAGTTTCGATGACCCAAAGGCCATTGTACGGGAGGTAAAGGCAACGGCCGCGATTGACCGAACCTTGGTGGCCTTCAATTACGGCGTTCATGTTGGCCAAGGAGGCCTGACTATGAGCAACAACGCCATAATTGAGGGAAATATTTATGCCAACGGCACTATTGTCGGTTCATCCGGCAACATTGTTACCGGAGGGGCCGTTTCAGCCGATCAGAACGGACTTATTGATAGTATAACGAGCACGGTTGATATGCGCGCAAATACCCTAAGAAACTGTACGGTCGGCGGCAACGCAACATACAACACAACCAGTAGCTGTACCTTTAATGGCACCGAGACCGTGATGGGCGGCAACTATCCGCCAGTTGTTCCTTTCCCGCTTACAGACCAGCAAATCATTGACTGGAAAGCAGAGGCTGAAGCCGGCGGTGTTACCACCGGCAATGTTACCATAAGCACCGGCACTAGCCTGGGCCCGCAAAAGATTGTCGGTAATTTAACGGTGGGCAACGGACAAACCTTGACCCTGACCGGTCGGGTTTGGGTTACCGGAGATTTTCTGATGGATAACAATTCCGTACTGGAGATTGACCCGTCATATTTAGATAATTCCGAAGTGCTGATGGTGGACGGTTCAGCCGGCTTAAATAACAACAGCCGCATTGATGGCTCCGGCACCGAGGGAAGTTATATTATACTTATCGTTGACTCAAACAAGCTCACCAATGGCGATCCGGCGGTGCGGGTCAGCAATAATGCCAATACCGCGTTATTTTACGCTCGCAACGGCTTGGTTTATATTGCTAATAACGCCCATCTTAGCGGGGTAACGGCTTACAAGGTACATATGAACAACAATGCCGTGCTTATTTACGATTTTGGTTTGGCCGATACATCGTTTAGCAGTGGGCCGGGGGCAGCCTGGGCTTATGATTTCGGCACTTATATTAGCGAATAATAACAATGCCTTACCGGCTTTCATACTTTATAATTTTTATGGAGAGTAAGATTAGCAGTCTATTGACTAGAGTGCTTACGGTTGGCTACACTGTAGAGCAGCAAAAGACTAAATAAATTTTCTATGGAAAAGTCAAAAAGATTAAACAACTTGCCGCTCATTCCTTTGCGCGATACGGTCCTGTTTCCGCAAATGGCCATACCAATAGTGGTCGGCCGCAACAAATCGCTGGCTTCTTTAAAGGCGTCATTAAACGCCGGCAAGCAGGTTGTTTTAAGTTGTCAAAGAGAGCCGGACGTTGAGGATCCCCATTTCGCCGACGTTTACGATATCGGCGTTTTAGCCAGAGTCATAGACGTTTCACCGGTTGACCAGGAGCCCGTTCAGGCCTATGTCGAAGTTACCGAGAGAGTAAAAATTCTAAGGTTTACCCGTTTTGAACCTTACGCCGAGGCTGATTTTGAAATTTTGCGCGGCCCGCGGGAAGACAACGATTCGGAGATTGAGGCCTTGGCCAGGAGCGTGAAAGAACGTTTTCAAGAAGTTGTATTTATCGGCAAAACAGTGCCCTTGGAACTTACTTTTGGCATCCTTAAGGAAGGTGTTGAGCCCGAGCGTTTGAGTTATATTTTGCCGCAAGTTTTAAATTTGACCGTTGAAGACAAGCAGGAGGTGCTTGAGACCCTTGATACGGCCAAGCGGCTGCGGCTGTTAATGAAATTTTTAAGCAAAGAGCTTGAGGTCATAAATGTACAGGAAAAAGTCAAGAAAGAAACAAGCGAGCAATTGAGCAAGATGCAGCGCGAGATTATTTTACGGGAGCAGCTCAAGGCCATTGAAAAGGAGCTGGGCATTCAGGATGAACGAGAGGATTACGCGGAGCTGGCCAAAAAAATAACGGCCGCGGAGATGCCGGAAGAAGTTGGGCTAAAGGCAAATAACGAGCTGAACAGATTGCGCAAGATGACCTCGGCCTCGCCTGAAGCTTCTTATATTCGCACTTATTTGGAATGGCTGGTGGATCTTCCTTGGA
>MFES01000038.1:14601-24303 GCA_001779955.1 Candidatus Doudnabacteria bacterium RIFCSPHIGHO2_02_FULL_46_11
GCGGGAGATACTTGAAGCAGACCATTACGGCCTGGAAAAAGTAAAAGAGAGAATTTTGGAATATCTGGCCGTGCAAAAGCTCAACAGCAAGCTTAAAGGGCCCATACTTTGCTTCTTTGGCCCGCCTGGCGTGGGTAAAACGTCCATCGGCCAATCTATTGCCAAGGCCTTAAACCGAAAATTTGTCAGGATGTCGCTTGGCGGCATACGCGATGAGGCCGAGATCCGCGGCCATCGCCGAACTTACGTCGGCGCCCTGCCGGGCCGGATCATTCAGGGCATAAAAAATGCGGGTACAAAAAATCCGGTATTCATGCTTGATGAAATTGACAAAGTCGGCACTGATTTTAGGGGCGATCCGGCTTCAGCTCTTTTGGAAGCATTGGATCCGGAGCAAAACAATTCTTTTAGCGACCATTATTTAGAAGTACCTTTTGATCTTTCCCAGGTGCTATTCGTAACAACGGCAAATACATTGGATACCATTCCGGCGGCGCTGCGCGATCGTCTGGAAGTCATCGAATTTACCGGCTACACCATTGAGGAAAAGGAAGGAATTGGCCGCCAATATTTATGGCCCAAGGTGCTTGTCAATCACGGCCTGGATGGAATTGCCATGGGCGAGGCGGCTTTGCGTTTGCTTGTAACAAAATATACCAGAGAAGCGGGTGTGCGCAATTTGGAAAGGCAACTGGCCACAGTCGCTAGAAAGCTGGCCAAGAAAAAAGTTGAGGAAAAAGAGGTGCCTGCCGAAATTGAAGTAAAAACCATTCATGCCAGTCTTGGCGCCGAAAAATTTCCGGAAACTCTTTCTCAAGCCACCGACGAAGTTGGGGTAGCCACCGGTTTGGCCTGGACACAGGTTGGCGGCGAAATTCTGTTTATCGAGGCAAACCTTATGCCGGGCAAAGGTAATCTTATTTTAACCGGACAACTGGGCGAGATTATGAAGGAGTCGGCCCAAGCGGCCCTGTCTTATGTGCGTTCACGGGCAAGAAGTTTTAATTTGGATGAGCATTTTCTCGAGAAGCGGGATATACACGTGCATGTTCCGGCCGGAGCCATCCCCAAGGACGGCCCTTCGGCCGGCATCGCCATTGCCGCGGCCATTGCTTCGGCCGTTTCGCGGGTGCCCCTTAGAAAGGAAGTTGGACTGACCGGTGAGGTTACCATTAGAGGCCGCGCGCTTGAAATAGGGGGGTTGAAGGAAAAAATAATCGCCGCTTCTCGGGCCGGCGTTTCGGAAGTTATCATTCCGGCCGATAACGAAAAAAATTTGGAAGATGTTCCTCTGGATATCCTGAAGAAAATAAAAATTCACTTTGTTAATCATATGGACGAGGTTTTGCCTTTGGCCTTTGTTGCGACTCCGCCGGCTAAACGGCCGAGCCGCGCTTCGGCCCGTTCCGGGGCGGCCGCCGCATAAATACTATGGGTTATATTATATCCGCGATATTTATGATTCTTTTCGTAGTTTTTGAGGCTATTGGCGCCGCTTTTGCGGATTTATTTTTAATTTTCGGTTCTGTCATTTTGGGTTTGACCGCCTTTTTACCAAAGCACTAAAAGGGATGTGTCCCGTATAACTTCCCCGATATTCTGCTGGTGTCGCAGCTTTGAGCATATACGTACCCAATTACGTAATTAAATACGTAAGCAAAGCTTGCGATGATAAGTTTTTTGCCATCGGCAAGACCTTCGAAACCCAGGCGTGGCGTAATAAATACACTTTTTTAAATCTTAAACCGCAGAATAGAATAATACTTATACTTACTAACAGAATTAACTTAATAACCGATAACTCAAGGCTTTACACAAAGCTTTAAGATTTATCGGGGTAAATATACGGGATGTGGATGACAACCTTTGCGAAAGGTGCTAGTTTTTAAATTGCAAACAAGGGTTTGCAAGAGAGGGACAAGCCCCCATACCACTCTTTTATAAAATAGAGGCCTGGTATGGGGGCTGTCTTATTGAAAAATTATGCTTATAGACAAAAAAATACTAAAGCAATACGCGGTTTACACTGCTATCTTCGCGGTTGCGTACTTGGTAACAGGACTGCTCACGCCATTATTTGCTGATATGACTTTCGGGTCATTTATTGATAATGTCGGCAAAGGTGTCAGTTCAGCTTCGGCAAGCATTAGATAGACCGTTAACCAAAAAGAGGTTTTGAAAAGACCTCTTTTTCATTTATAATATAATTGCTTGACTGGTTACAAGCGGGCAGTTGCCGGTGATTAATAATACTATTAAACCAGATTTGGCCTTGATGATCCAAAAAAACCTCATAATTATTGGTTCCGGTCCGGCTGGTTTGACGGCCGCGATTTACGCAGCGCGGGCAAATCTTAGGCCTGTGGTTATTTCCGGGCTACAGCCGGGTGGTCAGTTAATCCAAACCACTGAAGTGGAAAATTATCCGGGTTTCCCGGACGGAATTCTAGGACCCGATTTAATGGAGCTTTTCAAAAAGCAGGCCATAAGGTTCGGCGCGGAAAGTGTTGATTCGGCCGTAGAGGCCGTGGATTTTTCGCAAAGACCTTTTAAGGTTAAAGTTGCCTCGACTGATTATACCGCCCGCGCCGTCATTATTGCCACTGGCGCCTCCTCGGTTTGGCTTGGGCTGCCGCATGAGCAAGAGCTAATCGGCCACGGTGTTTCGTCTTGCGCGACATGCGACGGATTTTTCTTTCGGGGTAAGGATGTTGTGGTAATCGGCGGCGGCGATTCGGCCATGGAAGAAGCGACTTATCTTACAAAATTCGTCAATTCCGTAAGAGTTGTTCATCGTCGCAAAGAATTAAAAGCCAGTAAAATAATGCAGGATCGGGCAATGAATGATCCAAAAATTTCTTTTGTCTGGAATTCGGAAGTCGCCGAAATTTTAGGAGAAGATAAATTAAAGGGCCTAAAAATTAAAAACGTTGAAACAGGTGAAACCACGGAGCTTAAAACCGACGGTTTGTTTGTGGCTATTGGCCACAAGCCGAACACTGACATATTTAAGGGCCAGCTTGAGCTTGATCGAAAGGGTTACGTAACAGCCGGGGAAAACTCACAAACAAGCGTAGAAGGTGTTTTTGTTGCCGGTGATGTCCATGATTACCACTACCGTCAGGCCGTAACCGCGGCCGGGTTTGGCTGCCAGGCGGCTATGGATGCGGAGAAGTGGTTAAGTTCGCGATAATCGCTTTCGAAAAAACGTGGTCAGTTTTCTCCAGCGGAAAACTGCCACTCTCGCTCGGCGGTCAGCAGAACCGAGCCTGACCGCCTGCGCGATGTTTTTCGGAAAGCGTCATCACTCACTTATAGGGATGGAAACTAAAAAAACCGCTCGCGCGGTTTTATAAGGGGGCCACGGGTTCCTATCCCGCAAGCTGGGCCTCTATTTTTTGCGAAACCATATTTTTTGGCATGGCGCCAATCACTTCATCCACCATGTTGCCGTCTTTGAAAAATTTTAGCGTCGGAATTGACATAACGTTGAACTGTTGGCCAATAAGCGAATTTTCGTCTAAATTGAGCTTAGTTATTTTGGCTTTGCCTGCATATTGCTCGGATAATTCCTCAAGGACCGGCCCCATTATTTTGCAGGGTCCGCACCAGGGGGCCCAAAAATCAACTAATACAAGACCGGGGGCTTTGATGACTTCTTGATCGAATGATTGGTCAGTAATGTGGACGGTGGCCATATTTGTATTTCGATTTATTTCTAAGGTAAGGGTAAACTAACACAGACCTCTTAAAGCGGCAAGTTTTTTGGGTTTTTCAGCTTTTTTGATTATAATAAAATTGTGAACAAAGATATAAATCAACGACATTTAAAAAGGCTGTTTTATTTATTACGCGATCGGGGCCTTTTAATTATGTGCCTATTAGCTTTGGTTTCTTTACTGAATTTTTTTGAGGTTAACCAGGGCGCCAGGGGCATGGTTCAGGGCGCCTTAATAGACATCGAAAAACGCACCCCGCCGCCATTAGCAGAGACAATAAACTCTTTACCCATTTTGTCGGACAGCGACCTAGCGCTTACTGCCCAGGCGGCCCTGGTTTTTGATTTGGACAACAACCGCCTGGTTTATGCCGTTAATGCGGAGAAGCGTTTGCCTGTGGCAAGCCTCACTAAATTGACTACCGCTCTGCTGGCCTCCCGTCATCTTTCTCCGGATCAGGTGATTGCAGTTAATGAGCAAAACATCGCCAATATTGCTAGCCCGCGTCTTGGCCTGGTTTTAGGGGAACAAATAAGCGTGGCAGCTTTGATGGAAGGTATGCTTGTCGCTTCGGCCAATGATGCGGCCGAAGTTTTAGCGGCGGCCATCGGCGGGGGAGATCGCCAGAAAACGATTGTTATGATGAATAGCCTGGCTTTGAATTTGGGCTTGAGGGATACAAGTTATGCCAATCCCACCGGTTTTGATGACCCGAAAGCATATTCCACGGCAAAGGATATCTTAGCGCTGGTGCTGGAGATCGGACGAAATCCCTGGCTCGTGTCAGTGCTTTCCGAAACAGGCGGCCAAGTAACGTCGGTTGACGGACGGTACAGCCATAGTTTTAATACTACCAACAGTCTTCTGCGCAATAGCCACCAGTATGTGACAGGTGGAAAAACCGGTTATACTGATGAGGCGCGGGGTAATCTTGTAGTCTTTGCCGAAAACATGAAAGGCACCCAAATGGCCGCCGTGGTTTTGGGAAGCGATGACCGCGAGGCTGACATGAGCCGGTTATTGGAGTTGACTTTTAACAAATATGATTTTTAGCGCGCAGCCATGGAGCTATTTCCTTTAATTCGATTACTGCTTTTCACTTTTATCGCCTTTGGTTTGGCAATTGTCGCCACACCGGTTTTGACGCATTTTTTGTATAAATACAAATTGTGGAAACCCAAGGTACGGCAATTTGGCCCGGACGGTGATGCCGTGCCGATTATCGCCAACCTTCAATCCCAGCAAGACAGCGGCACGCCGCGCATGGGAGGGCTTTTAATATGGCTGACGGTGGTGGTAGTCGCCGCGGTCGGGTTTTTCATTTCCAAACTTGATGATTCATTTTCATTCTGGAATTTGCTGAATAGAAGCGAAACCTGGCTGCCTATGTTTACGCTTGTTGCTGCCGGCATCATAGGTTTTTTTGATGATTTTTTTGTGGTTAAGGGTAAAGGCGGTTATGCCGGCGGCGGCATAGCCATAAAATGGCGAATACTTTTAGTACTGGCTATCGGTTTGATAGGCGCCTGGTGGTTCACCTCCAAACTTGGCTTCAATACCGTTTTTGTCCCGCTAGTCGGGAATGTGGAAATCGGTTGGTTTTACGGCCCTCTTTTCATACTCGTTCTTTTTGCGACCTTTTCTTCCGGCGTGGTGGACGGTTTAGACGGGCTTTCCGGCGGAGTATTTTCCACCATATTCCTGACTTACGCCGTTATCGCCTATTCGCGCGGCCAATACGACCTAGCGACATTCTGCGGAGTGCTTTTGGGCGCGACCTTTGCTTATCTTTGGTTCAACATCCCTCCCGCCCGCTTTTATATGGGCGAAACCGGCATACTTGCTCTTACCACCACCCTGACCGTAGTGGCCTTTTTGACTAATGCTGTATTGCTTTTGCCGATCGCCGGAATAATCTTGGTTTTAGAATCAGGTTCGGTACAGCTTCAGCTTTTATCCAAGAAATTTCGCCATGGCAAAAAAATATTTTTGGCGGCGCCGATACACCACCACTTTGAGGCTCAAGGCTGGCCGTCCTATAAAGTAACCATGAGATTTTGGGTTATTTCAGCAGTCTTCAGCGTTCTGGCGTTTTTGGTTTATCTTATTGGCCCCCACTAAGCGCTAAGCCCTGCATTGTAATTTTTCCGAATGACGAATTCGGTTTTTTTACGTTCGCGTGGTATAATAAATATCGTATTTGCGCCTCGGAAATAAAAAAACATGTTTGATATTTTGATAAAAAACGGAATTATTTTTGACGGCACCGGAAAAGGAAGCGGTGTGCGCACTGATATTGGCATTAAGGGTGATACTATTACAGCCATCCGCGATTTACCGGGCTCGGGCGCGCACGAGCTCATCGATGCCAACGGTTTTTACGTCGCTCCCGGGTTTGTAGACATTCAGAACCATTCGGACAGCCACGGCATGATTTTAAACCACACCGGCCTCGATAGCCTGGTTGCCCAGGGAGTTACCACCGTGGTTATCGGCCAGTGCGGCGCCTCGCTCGCGCCCTTGCCTGATTCTTCGTCCATCAAATCATTGCAGAAATGGGGCTTGATAGAGGGACTTAATGCAGATTGGCAGACTTATGGAGAGTTTGTTAAGCGTCTGAGCTCGTCTGTTTTTGGAGCTAACGTTGCCAGTTTCGTAGGCCACGCAACTTTACGCCGACATTTTACAGGAGATATTTCCCGGACTCTAAACCAAGTTGAAATTCGGCAGCTGGCCAATCTTTTACGCGACAGCCTAAAAGAAGGCGCTTTCGGGATTTCATTCGGTTTTCAGTACGGTCATGAAATAAAAACAGCGCCGGAAGAAGTTTTTGCCCTGATGGCGGTAACTAAAGAATATAACCGAATTTTCAGCGCGCACATGCGCTCGCAGGATGCGGATTTCGTTAACGCCTTGCAGGAGGTATTGGAATACGGCGGTTCATTCAACGTTAAAACGAAAATTTCCCACTTCAAGGTAGAAGGCAAGGAAAATCTGAAATTTTTAAGCCAGGGAATAAATATGATTGAGTCGGCCTACCAGAAAGGCACGCAAGTTTGCTTTGATGTTTATCCTTATACCACTACTTGGCGCTCTCTTTATACTTACTTGCCCAATTGGGCGTATGAAGGCGGTTTTAAACCCATGCTTGAGAGGATAAAAAATAAGGAACAATCAAAGCGAATGTTGGTTCAGTTAAGCGAGCGGCGCGACAAGCTCGGCATGCTTTTAGTCACGACTAGCCCCAGGGTCAACAACTTTATCGGCAAGACCGTTGCTGAAATTTCGCGGAGCCAGAGCCGCACGCCGGAGGAGGCGATACTAGCCATTCTTTCGGCCAATCGCGGCCAAGCCATTGTTTTCGACCATGACGTAGACCCGAGTGAAGTCACTGTTTTAATGAAGCACCCCTTTTCATTTATCGGCTCGGACGGCATTGGCTATCCTTTTAAAAAAATACAGATGGAAGAACTGCCCCATCCCCGCTGTTTCGGGGCTTTCCCCCGCTTTTTACGAATGTTGCGCCAGGATAACGTTCCCGACAATTCACTACCGCTCATGTCTTGGGCGGAAGGCATAGCTAAAATCAGCGGGCGACCGGCTAGTTTTATAGGCTTAAAAAATAGGGGATTGTTGCGCAAGGAATTTAAGGCTGACGTGGTAGTTTTTGATCCGGCTTTAGTTTCCGACGCGGCAACCTACGCCAACCCTTTCCAGCCGCCAATCGGCCTTAAGTATGTCATCAATAACGGAAAAATAAGCGTTTACGACGGGCAAATTACAGGCGTGCACGGCGGGCGCCTGCTGACGACATGATTAAGTCTTCAAAAAAATCCAAACTGAATCCGCCTAATTATACGCTTTTAGGGCTGACCCTCGGCCTTATTTTTTTCGGTATTACCGCTATTGCTTCGGCCTCATCGGTCGTTTCTTGGAATAATCAAGGGAACACTTATTACTATCTGGTTCATCAGATACTATTCGGCGTGTTTCCCGGGCTCTTGCTGATGGTTTTTTTTAGCAAGATCAATTATCGGTTTTGGCAAAAAATCGCACCACTTCTCATTGTCTTGGTTTTGATTTTGCTGCTGGCCGTATTAATCCCGGGCATTGGCGTTGAGATAGGCGGCGCGCGGCGCTGGCTTGATTTGGGCTTTACATACGTGCAGCCTTCGGAAATTGCCAAGCTTGTTTTGATTATTTATTTAGCGGCCTGGTTTGATAAGCGCCATCGCAATTTATCGGATTTTATGACCGGTTTTTTACCTTCCCTGGTTATGGCCGGAGTGGTCGCCTTCTTGATTTATCTTCAGCCCGATATGGGTACGCTCATCGTTTTGACAATCACCGCTGCGGCCATGTTCTTTACGGCCGGCAGTCAAATTAAACATTTGCTTGGCACCAGCGCTTTGGTGCTGGTGGCGCTTTTTTTGGCTATTAAAACCGCACCTTATCGCGCGGCGCGCATCATAACTTTTTTGGATCCAAGCCACGACCCGCAAGGCATTGGCTATCACGTTAACCAGGCGCTTTTAGCGGTCGGCTCCGGCGGACTTTTAGGATATGGCTACAATAACAGCGTGCAAAAATACAATTATCTGCCGGAACCGATGGGCGACAGTATTTTTGCGATTATTGCCGAGGAATTGGGTTTTATCCGCGTGACGCTTTTAATGTTATTGTTTGTGGCTTTTATCTGGACGGGTTTGAATATTGCCAAGCGCACGCCGGATAATTTTGCCAAACTCCTTGCCGTGGGCATAACAACTTGGATTGGCATCCAGGCCATGATAAATATCGGCGCTATGGTGGCCATCATGCCGCTGACCGGCATACCGCTCCCATTTATTTCGTATGGTTCCTCCTCGCTCATCGCCGTGCTGGCGGCAACCGGAATTTTACTCAATATCAGCAGGCAAGAAACTAAAGCGAAACAGGTTTAATTATATAATTAGGTACGTACCTGCGTACGTACTGACCTATCACCGCAATATTAAACAGAATATCGAGGCAGATATCCAGGGTAACTATACAGGATGAATCCCGTATAACTTCCTCGATTGCCTGTCCCGTAGTGAACCGAAGGTTCTACGTCGCCTCGGGGCTCCGATGGCGAGCGAAGCGAGAACTTATCGGCGCAAGCTTGCTTACTACTGGGATTCTCCCGATCAATCTTGGGCTAAGCAGAGCAATACGGGAATTAAGAAAGAATATATATTTAAACCTTGTTAACCTCGGGTCGAACACAAAACCCCAAGATTATCGAGGTAACTATACGGGATGAATTTTCTTCAAAAATTTTATAAAAACGAGAGCCTGACAAACCGCCGCACTGCCTACGGCCCTTTTTTGGCTGCGGCTCTGCTCCTGGCCGTCCTTGCTTTAACTTCGTACTTCTATACTAATGCTCTCGGCCGGAAAAATTTGGTTTTGGGTGAAGCGAATATAGCCTATGATAATTTTCTAAAGGGCGCGGATCTGCTGGCCGACTCTGAAGTGAATTCTGCCGCAAGGTATTTTCAGGATGCGGCCGATAGTTTTTCAAATTTGGAGCAGGAGCTTTCCTTACTTTCGGACGCAATTAAGCCCCTTGACGAATCGAATTTGCAAACCGGTTTGGCGCTGGCGCGGGCTGGCGGGAGCTTATCCTTCGCCGGGGAACTGCTGGCCGGCGGAATAGCCGGCATTGTTGAGCTACCGCTTGCCTTCGTCAACTTATCGACCCTGAACAGTTCGCGCGGAGGGGATGACCTTTCCACAGGAGACAATTCGGCAAACTTGAGGAGTGTGATTGGCCACAGCCTGAATCAGTTCAGATGGGCGCGTGAACATTTGCTCTCTGCGAAAAGCGAGCTAGATTCGGTCACAAAGGAGTCATTGCCGGACCGCTACAGGGACTCATTTGATGGGGCTTTGAGCAGATTAACAGAGGCCTTACAAAGTTTGGAGTATATCTTGGGCTTTACCGCCGCGCTTGAACCTA
>MFES01000038.1:24311-27639 GCA_001779955.1 Candidatus Doudnabacteria bacterium RIFCSPHIGHO2_02_FULL_46_11
GAGTATCAGGCCAACGTGCTTTTCGTATTCCAGAACGCGGCCGAAGCAAGGCCTTCCGGCGGCTTTATCGGTTCTTACGGCCTTTTGAAGCTCAAGGATGGCACGCCGACCTCCTTGTTGGTTGAGAGTATTTATGAGATAGACGGGCGCTTAAAAGAGAGTCTTGTCCCGCCTGCGCCGCTCGGCGGTATTGCCGGCAACCGCTGGGCTATGCGTGACTCCAATTGGTGGCCCGATTTCAGGGTCTCTGCCCAAAATATTGAGCGCTTTTATGAATGGGAAGGCGGCCAGAGCGTGGATTTGATAGTCGCGGTTACGCCGGAGGTGCTGCGGCGTGTTTTGGCCGTAACCGGAGAAATAGAGCTAGCCGATTATGCCGTAAAGGTCAACGCGGCAAATTTTTCTGAAGTGGTGCAGTATCAGACTTCCTATAATTACGATCTGGCCGAAAACAAACCCAAAAAGTTTTTGGCCGATCTTTCAAGGCACGTTTTTGAACAAATTCCGCAACTGCCGCTACAAGGAAAGCTTGAGGTCTTCGCTTTGTTGCTTGAGTCTGCCGCACAAAAGGATTTGATGTTTTACAGCAGACACGCCTTGGTGCAAGAACGCCTGCGAAACTTAGGCTTAACCGGCGAACTTGCGGACCCAGAGAGTTTTGAGCGGCTCGACAATTTATTAATTACCAATGCCAATGTTAGTGGCGGGAAAACAGACCTGTATATTAAACAGGATGTGTCGTTAACAACCGAAATACAGGCTAACGGACAAATAAAAAACAGCCTAACTCTCTCTCGCGTCAACAATTCACCAGCTGATATGCCACTTGCCACGAATAAGAATTTTTTGAGAATTTATGTGCCCGCCGGCAGCCGGTTGCTTGAATCTAATTATGAGCTGTATGTTTCAGAGGAGCTTGAGCGAACCGTTTTCGCGACAACAATTGAGCTGCCGCCGGGCAGCGGGGCGGAAATACGACTTTCTTACGTCTTGCCTGCGGCATTTTTTTCCGGCTCATCCTACCGCTTCCTGCTCGAGAAAAACCCGGGACAAATCATAAACAACTTCCGGCACTCGATAAAATTGCCTTTAGGCAGCAAAATTGTGCATACTACAGAAAGCCTGGAAAAACTCGCAGACAATAATTTCTCGCAGTCTTTTGGGCCGGTGGAATATAATGATTATTTAGGTGTTTTATATAACAGATGACAGCAAGCGGCATACATATTAACCGCATGAGCGCCATATCGCGAGCAACTCTGGTCCTCGCGATTTTTACGCTGCTCTCAAGGCTACTGGGGCTTGTGAGGGACCTTATTCTGGCCGGTACTTTTGGCGTGGGCGCCGAGCTTGATACATATAATGCCGCTTTCCGCATTCCTGATTTTTTATTCAATTTTTTCATCCTAGGCACCTTGACCGTGGCTTTTCTGCCTATCTTCAATCGAGATCTGATGGTTGATAAGGAGCGGGCCGAACGTTTTGCCGGTGCTGTTTATGCCTTGAGCGTGGCGGGTATGGCGGTGGTTTCGGTTTTGGTTTTTGCGTTTGCCTCGCCGTTGGTTCAAGGCTTGTTCCCAAGCTTTTCGCCGGAACAGCAGGCCCTGACCGCCAAAATGACTCGGCTGATGCTATTGAGCCCGATTCTTTTTACAGCTAGCAATATGGCGGCGGTATTACTGCAGTCTTTTAATAAATTTTTACCAACCGCCCTAGCGCCAATTTTGTACAACTTTGGCATAATCATCGGCGCCTTGGTTTTTAGCCAATACCTCGGGCTTATGGGGCTGGCTTACGGCGTGATCCTCGGGGCAATCATGCATGCCGTGGCTAATATTGTCCCGCTCAAAACACTGCCTCTGAAATTATATTTTTCATTTAACACCAAGCTGGTTGAGTTTAAGGAACTTTGGCGGCTATACTTGCCACGCTTGTTTGCTTTCGACACTTTTTATTTGAGCTTGTTTATTGCAACGCTGGTTGCCCAAGGGCTGGCCGCCGGCAGTATTACCGCTTTTACTTTTGCCCACGTTTTGTACGGCGTGCCGGCCGGCATATTTGCCATTTCCTTTGCCGTGGCGGCTTTTCCCGCTCTTTCTCAAGCCTGGGCCGTGCGGCAATACCAGGATTTTAAAAGTATCGTTTGGCGTACAAGTTTGCAGATTCTTTATTTTATCGTGCCGATTTCCGCTTTAATGTTTATCATGCGCCTGCAAATTGTGCGCTTAGTTTACGGGCGCGAGCGGGTGGGATGGGAGGAAACAATCCTCATTGCCCAAACACTCGGCGTACTTTTAATTTCGCTTTTTGCCCAAAGCCTGATCCCGCTTTTGGCGCGTTCTTTTTATGCCACTCATAACACGGCCATTCCCGTTTTGGTGAGCTTAATCACCACTGCCATAAACGTTATTTTGGCCATTAGGCTTAGCCAAACATATGGCGTGGTCGGTATAGGCATTGCCACAACTATTGCCGCCATAACCGGTTTTATAATACTTTTGTTCCTGCTGCGCCTGCGCGTCGGCCGGGTAGGGGCGCTAACTATCACCGAGCGGCTTTTGAAAATTTTAATATCGACCATTGTCGCCGCGACCGGCGCTTATGCCGCCTTGTACACTGTCGCCCCGGCCGTAAATACCGGAACGGCACTCGGCATTTTTATTCAAATTTCAGTGGCCACAGTTTTAGCCTTAATAATATATTTGATAACCGGTTTGCTTTTGAACCTTCCCGAGGCAAAAACAGTAGTCAGGCGCACGGGCAGCTGGCTTAAGGCTTTAGCCAGGCCGGTGGATGCCTTGGTTTCATATATAGAGTAAAGTTTTATGAAAAATATCCGAAATTTCTGCATCATTGCCCACATTGACCACGGGAAAAGCACTCTCGCCGATCGTCTTTTGGAAATTACCCATACGGTCGCAAAAAGGGACATGAAGGAACAAATCCTCGACCAAATGGATCTTGAACGGGAGCGGGGGATAACCATTAAATTGCAGCCGGTACGTATGACGTACCGGCTGCAAACCCCAAGCGTCAAACCCCAAGACCCAAATAAATTACAAATCCAAAATTCAGATTCAGAATTTATTTTGAACCTTATCGACACTCCCGGACACGTGGACTTTGCTTATGAAGTCAGCCGCAGCTTGGCCGCCTGCGAGGGTGCGTTGTTGGTGGTTGACGCAACCCAGGGCGTCCAGGCCCAAACTCTGGCCAACGTTTATTTAGCGCTTGAGCATGACCTGACAATTATTCCGGTGATTAATAAAATAGACCTACCCATTGCCCGGCCTGAAGAGGTGGCGGCCGAGCTTGAGCAAATTTTTGG
>MFES01000038.1:27675-38179 GCA_001779955.1 Candidatus Doudnabacteria bacterium RIFCSPHIGHO2_02_FULL_46_11
TTGATTCGGTTTACGACTTGCACCGCGGCGTTGTGGCCTATGTCAGAGTGGTTGACGGTAAAATTTCAAAAAACGAGGATATCAGAATGATCGGCAGCGGCGAGAAAGTTACGGCCATAGATGTAGGCTATTTTAAACCGAAACTTGTTTCGAGTCCGGCTATAAATACCGGCGAGGTCGGATTTATTGTAACCGGCCTTCGCGACGTGCGCGGCGCTCGGGTTGGCGACACGGTTACCAGGCTCAAATCGCAGGCCAGCCCTCTGCCCGGGTACAAGGAAATTCAGCCTATGGTTTATGCCGATATGTTTCCGGTGAGCGGCGAAGAGTATCCGGAATTGCGCGAGGCTGTTGAGAAATTAAGCCTCAACGACGCCTCCTTGAGCTTTGAGCCGGAGCATATTCCCTCGCTCGGGCACGGCTTTAGGATGGGCTTTTTGGGCTTATTGCACATGGATATTGTTCAAGAAAGGCTGTCGCGCGAATTTAACGTGGATGTGATTGCCACGGCGCCGTCCGTTGCTTATAAGGTGATTATGCGGGCCGGTGAAACAATTATTGCCAAAAGCGCCGCTGACCTGCCCGACCCTTCCGCTATTGCGAGCATTGAGGAACCGTGGGCGGAAATGAACATTGTTACTCCGGAAACTTATGTCGGCGGGATAATGGAGCTTATTACTTCGCGCCGAGGGATACTCGGCAACGTTGAATATATCAGCGCTGGCCGGGTGAATGTTCATGCTAAAGTCCCGCTAGCCTCGGTCATCATAGATTTTTATGATCGGCTAAAATCCATTTCCTCGGGTTACGCCTCGCTCAATTATGAGGTCAGGGAATACAAAGCCGATGACCTGGTGAAAATAGATATTTTGGTGGGCGGCGAGCAGGTTGAAGCGCTTTCGACCATCGTCCACAGAAGCGAGGCGGAAATGGTTGGCCGGCAAATTACCGAAAAGCTAAAGGAATTAATTCCAAAACAGCAGTTTGAAATTCCGGTACAGGCGGCCATAGGCGGAAAAATTATCGCCCGCGAAACAATCAAGGCTTTCCGCAAGGACGTTACCGGATATTTGTATGGCGGCGACGTAACCCGCAAAATGAAACTTTTGAAAAAGCAAAAGATTGGCAAAAAAAGGATGAAACAAGTGGGCAAAATTTCAATCCCTCAAGAAGCGTTTCTTGCCGTACTGAAAAAATAGAAATGGCAAGGCCGGTCTCCGTGAGACCGGCCTCAAGCCGCGCCGCGCTGCCATCACGGGCTGCTGACCTGTGCGATCAATATCGCAAACAGGAAGATATTGCGGGCACTGTCGCTTAACTCCCTCGCCCTGTCCGTGTCCTTCCTCGTGACCGCGAGCGACTGGAGGATCGTGGCGCAAACGACGAGTGCGCACACCGCGACTATGCTAATCGGTGACATCTGATCTCCTTTGTTTATTGGGTCGATCGCAAGAGGCGATCATATTATTATATATGATAATTGAAGAAATGTCAAGCTGGCCTTGGATATCAATAAAACTTAGTCTAAAATGATTTTATGAGGCGGGTAAACAAAAAACTAATTATAGCCGTATATGTAATAATGATCGGGGCGATGCTGGTTTTTACGCTGATTCCGCTTCTGAGCGCTTTATAAAGGTAGCCGATGCCAATATACGAATGCTTACTGATGATACGAATAAATATTCGAATGAAACTAATATTTGTGGCATTAGCATTGCATTAGTATCATTCGTATCGATTGGTAGATTAGAATTGAGACCATGCGAGTTTTTGAAATAGATTTTCATGACAATGAAAAAATTGTGCTTAAGGTGCGCCAGCACTGGATAATTTTACTTTGGCCGATTTGGAAATTTTTGCTGGTTTCGAGCCTGGGAGTGGTTGGGCTGTATTATTACGGAGATCGTTTTGATTTATTATTGGGCATGTTATTATTTGTAACTTGGCTCCTTATTGCTTTTGATCTTTCTTTGCATGATTTTTTTCGCTGGTATTTAAACGTGTATATAGTTACAAACCAACGCATTATAAACGTAACGCACACCACAATTTTTAGGAGGCAGACTACGGAAGCGCCGCTGGGCCGCGTTCAGGACGTAACCCATAAAACTTTGGGTTTTATTTCCATGCTTTTTAACTATGGCGACGTGATAGTACAAACCGCCGGGCACCAAACGCTTATTCACTTTGAAATGGTGCCTAAACCAAAAAACATTCATAGGGAAATAACCCGGGTTGTGGCTAATTACCATCATCAGCCGATTTTCGAGAACAAACCGAAATTCATACAGGAAAGTGTTTGATTATATCTTCTAGCGCACCTGTTCACGGCCGTGAACAGGTGCGCTAAACACGGTACTATGCACAAATTTTTTCATTCAAAGCTTTTCATTTTTTTTCTTGTCATTTTTTTGACGCTTAGTGTAACGGCGCTTTTTCGTGAAATCACGGATACGCTTAAAGTAAAAAAAGAAATTGCTAAGCTTGAGCAGGAAGCGCGCGCGCTTGAGTCTAAAAATCAGGATCTCAAAAATATTGTCGGTTACTTGAACAGCCCGGCGTACAAGGAGAAGGCCGCTCGTGAAAATCTCAATTTAAAGAGCGAGGGCGAAGTAGCCGTAGCTTTGCCGTCTGATGAGAGCAGTATTGACTCGCAGGAAACTATAGATGGGGCGAGCCACGGCCCAAAAGATAATATGCTAAAATGGTGGAAATACTTTTTTGAGCGCAAACAATAAATGATAGTTAAAAAGCAAAAATCTTTAATTATAACCCTGGGAATTTTAGTTTTTTTGGGCGGTCTGTCAGCCTCTTATTTCGCTTTGGGCAATAAACTTCCTTGGGGCGCAAAAGTCTGGCTTAAAATTGCCAGGCAAGTTCCGGTGCCTGTGGCTAGTGTCGGTGGCCTGGGAGTTAAATATTCGGCGCTGGCTGCGGCAGAGAGCCTTGATATTAAAAACCCGCTTGATTTTGTAATCAAACAGGCCTCAATTTTAGCCTTGGCCAGAAAGGCCGGCCTCGATGTTTCGGATGACGATGTTGCCGATATGCGTGAGACTATGATTACATCCTGGAATATGGACAACACTTCATTTTTAAATTTAATTGCGGAAAAAAAGATAACAGACGATGTTTTTGATGAAGTTTTCGTCAAGCCTGAAGTAGCCCGCGACCTGCTTGGCCTAAAAATAAATAAACTTGAAGGGGATGTTACCGAGGTCGAGAATAAGCTTCGGCAAGGAGAGGATTTTGCCGCTCTGGCGCGAGTTTATTCCGATGATTTAGTAACCGCGCCTTTGGGCGGGGATGCCGGTTTTGTGGCGGAATATGAGATATACGCCGGTGTCTGGGATCGTTCGCGCGAATTGAAGAAAGGTGACTGGGCCGGGCCTATTAACACGCCGGACGGCTATATGTTTGTCCAAAGGCTGGAACAGCAGCGTAGCCAAGGCGATTCGCCGGAAAAACTGCATTTGCGCATAATTCTTATCGAGTCGGTTGATTTTGATACCTGGCTTGATGACCAAATTGAAGGTTTGAAGGTAAGAATTTATATTTAAGGCAGGCGGAGGCACGCCCCCACACCAAGTTGCAGGGTTAGTATAGTGGTAGTACGATTGCTTCCCAAGCAATAAGTGCGAGTTCGATTCTCGTACCCTGCTCCATGGTGTGGGGGTGAAATTCCCGCTACCCGCTCCAAAAATATGTCGATCGAAGTACCTAATCAATTGGATGCAGAAATAGAACGTCACAGTGAAGCGTTAGCTGAGCGGTTATACAAAACTTGTTTACCTAAGATCAAAAAAGAATTAGAGGATTTAGGTTATGAGTTGCGTGATTATGATAAAACAAGGTTATTATTAATCTGCCGCGAAGTTTGCTATGACTTTGAACGTCTGCTTCCAATGATCCAAACGAACAGGGAGGCGTGGGGCGCCACCGTTTTTTTATTCGATCAAGAAATAGAGGAGCGTTTCTATCAGTGGCTTATACAACACGGAGATCAGCAAATTTCCGATAAGTTGACAAAAAGATGGGAGGAGACGGTGCAACGGGATCAAAAAAAGTATAAGCAGGGTATAGAGCAGTCAGAAAGGTGGGCGCGAGGAGAAGACGGTGGGGGTGATGATAAATAACAACAATGCAAGGCTTTTACTTAATCAACAAACCGGCTGGGCCGACTTCGCATGATGTTGTTGACCGATTGCGCGAGATCACCGGCGAAAAAACAATCGGGCATGCCGGCACGCTTGACCCGCAGGCCTGCGGGCTTTTAATTATCGCCGTAGGCCGCGAATACACTAAGCAAATTGCCAAGTTTGTCGGAATGGATAAAGAGTATGAAGCTGAAATAACTTTCGGGAAAACAAGTACCACCTACGACGCCGAGGGCAAACTTACGGAGGTTTCGGGCCAAGCGCCGAGTAAAGAGCAAATTGAACAGGTGTTAAAATCACTTGAAGGCGAGGTTATGCAGACACCGCCGATTTTTTCCGCTAAACGAGTCAAGGGCAAAAAAGCCTACCAGTTGGCCCGCGAAGGCAAGCCCGTTGACCTCGAACCGGTGCGGGTAACAATTTATTACATCAAACTGATAAAATATAAATATCCGAAACTTGAGATTTTAACCAAAGTTTCTTCAGGTACATATATCCGCGCTCTGGCTAACGAAATCGGACTCACTCTTAATGTAGGTGGGTACTTAACCGCCCTTAAGCGTACAAAAGTGGGCGAATTTTATTTAAAAGACGCTATTGACTTGGATCACATAACCGCGACAGAAGACTTGGTAAAAGTAAAAATTGAAGCACCCTAATCAACTGGTTGACGATCGTCAACCAGTTGATTACAACTAAAGTATAGTCATCGTTTACGGTCTAGCCCGCTAATTAAGTCTGGAATTTTTCATTAATATATTGTATAATTGAAGCGTACCCGCTTAGTTCCCGCCAGGGGCGGATCAGCCTTGGGCTGACAGTGATCATTTAGCCGAAGTAGCTCAGCTGGTAGAGCAATGCTTTCGTAGGGTCGTCGCGCTTCGCGCGAACCGGGCGAGCCTGCAATGAGACGAGCGGCCCACCGGCCGCACTAATGTTGAGTTTCTCCGCTCCGCTCTGAAGTCATTGTAAAGCAAAGGTCTAAATCGCCCGCTTAGTTTAATGGCAAAACAGTGGTATCTGTCAGTTTGCCGCCTACGGCGACCAGGCAAACTGGGTCTAATAAGTTGTCGCCTCCGCGACTCTTTCCATAAGCAGACTAAACCGCTCGCCACCTTAGCTCAGTCGGTAGAGCAGCACTTTCGTAAAGTGAAGGTCCCCGGTTCGATCCCGGGAGGTGGCTCCAGAATTAAAACTATGCCTGAATTTTTAAATAACCCCAATTCCGCAATACTCGTCGGCGGCGCGATAATCGCCGTGCTTTCATTTTTCTACATAACTTTTAAGCTGTTTAAGGTTTTATTCATAATCGGCCTGGCCCTAATAATTTTCGGGTTGGCTAGATTCATCGTTTAAATGTCTAGACCTAAAATCGGCCTGGCGCTTTCGGGCGCTTCGGGGAGAGCTATAGCTCATGCGGGCGTTTTGGATGTTTTTGAGGAACAAGGCATTCCTGTTGACTACATCGCCGCTTGCAGTTCGGGGGCCATTATTGCCGCAGCCTACAGTTGCGGTACGTTGAGACAACTAAAAGCTACCTTGTTTGGTGGGTTCAACCGCATGGAGCTTCTCGGGCTTTTCGAGGCGGCCGAAACAACTGGCGGCTTGTTTTCCTTGAACAAAGTCGAGGAGCGTATGAAAAGCTTTACCCACGGCCTGCGTTTTGAAGAAGTGCGGCCTCATTTGGCCATGGTCTGCGTTGACATCGCAACCGCGGAGCAAGTAGTCATTTCTATGGGCGATATTGCCAAAGGCATCGTCGCTTCCTGCAGTGTGCCGTTTATTTTTGAGCCGGCGCGTTGGGGAAATAGACAATTAGTTGATGGTGGATTGCTAAATCTTGTCCCAGCTGACGTTGTCCGTGATATGGGCGCGGATATCGTAATTTCCGTGGAAATTGCCGCGGCAAAATACATTTTATCGAATACCGAAATTCGCCTTCTTCAGACTTTAGTTATCATTTTACAAAGCATCGGCTTACCCTACCGCTATGCAAAAAAATTCATACAGTTCATTAAGTCCAAATTGAAGATCGGCGATTTCGTGCAAATATACTCACAATCCGACTTTTTACCGGGTTCAGGCCACGACGAAAGCATGGTGAGTGTAATAACCAAAGTATTAGAGGTGCGCTTCAAGGCCTTTGGGCTTAAAAATGATTATAAAATTTATTCCGATATAATACTTACGCCAAAAGTAAAGCACTTTGGCCGCACTGAATTTAACACTCTGCGTCGAGCCTATGTGGAGGGCCGCCAATCGGCCCAATCGGCCATTCCTCAAATTCTTAAGCTTATTGAGCAGTATGAAGTAAACGCTTCTGCCGCGGCCAAGTCCAAAAATCAATTATTAACTGAAAGCTTAAAATAATATGGCTGTAAATATAAAAACCACGAATATGCAACTGACCGAGGCTCTGCGTAACTATGTTGAAGACAAACTTTCAAACCTTGAACGCCATCTGCCGAACGCGCCGACAAATATCGATGTTGAACTTGACCACCAAACCCGGCATAACTCCGGCCCTATATTCCGATGCGAAATCATGTATGCTTTTCCGCGAGAAAAACACGTTTTGCGGGCGGAATCAACGGAAACGGATATGTACGCGGCAATAGACACTTGTGTGCCTAAAATTAAACTTCAGATTGACCAGGAAAGCGACAAGCGCGAGACTGCGGTTAAGCGTGGCGGCCGCAAGCTAAAGGAAATGCTGCGCGGTTTTTGGGAATAGTATTTTTTAGACGTGACAAGCGGCCGGGTTGGAATTCACCCGGCCGCTTATTCGTCGAGCTGTGCCGCCGCATTCTTGTATGCCGCGCTGCGCCTTCGCAGGAGTAAGTCGAGCGGGATACCGAGACCCAAAACGAGTAGAATGACGACAGCCGCCTCTATGAGTGTTTTCACCCAAAGCCTCCTTAATTTCAACCGGTTTGCCTATTAAAGATATTATGGCCTGATTTATTGGTTATGTCCAATCTTGTTTGGATACCGGAAAAATAGTAAAATTACGCAGTTACGCCAGGTAGTGAAACTTTTATGGTTCATAAAATGTACATGGCCTGGTGCGCTTGCACAATCAGTTTATATAAATTATTTCAGTCGATTAGAACTTGTAAATAAACAGATTTATAAAAGTTCTACTACCTGGTTATGGCCTTATTTTCCAATGTTTTTCCCGCTGATCCGGTAAAAAAACTCCAACCTCTGGTGGAGCAGATAAATGCGCTTGAAGGGGAATTTGAAAAGCTTTCCAATGAGGAAGTAAAACAAAAAACCGAGCAGTGGAAAAAAGAGATCACCGAAAAAGCAGCCAACAATGGCGAGGTAAAAAAAGTACTTGATGATTATCTTGTGCCTGCTTTTGCTCTCGTACGGGAGGCCGCCAAACGCGCTATCGGCCAGCGCCACTACGATGTCCAGCTTTTAGGCGGCATAGTTTTACACCAGGGAAAACTTGCTGAAATGAAAACCGGTGAAGGCAAGACTTTGGTGGCTACTCTGCCTTTGTATTTAAACGCTTTGGCAGGTCGCGGAGCGCACTTGGTTACGGTCAACGATTATTTGGCGCGGCTGCAGGGCAGTTGGATGGGAAAAATTTTTCATGCCCTCGGACTTTCGACGGGTGTTGTTCAGCATGCGGCTTCATATATTTTCGACCCCGGGGCAAAAATACCCGAAGTCTCGGAAGAATCGGCCCAGGGTGTTATTCTTGACGTCGAAAATTTAATAGCCGTATCGCGGCCGCAGGCCTACGCCGCTGATGTAACCTACGGCACCAACAACGAATTCGGCTTTGATTATCTTCGCGATAATATGGTGCAGGAGCTTGCGCAAATTTCGCAGCGCGAGCAATTTTTTGCAATCGTTGACGAAGTAGATAGTATTCTAATCGATGAAGCGCGCACCCCGCTTATTATTTCCGCACCCGATACCGAATCTACGGAGCGCTATAAGCAGTTCGAGGGTCTGGTGGGCAGTTTGCGTGAAAACGACGATTATAACGTTGATGAAAAGCACAAGGCCGTAACTCTAACCGAGCAGGGCATACACACCCTGGAGAAGCTCCTTGGCGTGGACAACATTTATGTTGAGGGCGGCGTAACCACGGTGCACCATATCGAGCAGGCCTTGCGCGCCAAATCTTTATTCATCAATGACCGCGATTATGTGGTAAAAAACGGGGAGGTCATCATTGTTGATGAATTTACCGGCCGCCTTATGTATGGCCGCAGGTATTCCGAAGGGCTTCACCAGGCCATAGAAGCCAAGGAAAACGTGCAGGTGCAGCAGGAAACAAAGACCCTGGCGACAATTACTTTCCAAAATCTGTTCCGCTTATATGACAAGCTTGCCGGCATGACCGGTACGGCCACGACCGAAGCCGAGGAGTTTCATAAAATCTATAACTTGGATGTAGTGGCCGTTCCCACCCATAAGCCCGTAGCCCGCCTTGATGAAAGCGACTTAATTTATCAGACCGAAAAGGGAAAATTCGAGGCGGTAGCCCAGGATGTTAAACGCCGGCATGAAGCAGGACAACCGGTGTTAATCGGTACGACAAGCATTGCCAGAAACGAAGAACTAAGCGATATTTTCAAAAGATTTGGTATTCCGCATGAGTTGCTTAACGCTAAAAACCACGAACGTGAGGCTCATATTATTGCCCAGGCCGGGCGCTTGGCGGCGGTAACCGTGGCCACGAACATGGCCGGCAGAGGCGTAGACATCATGCTCGGCGGAATACCGCCTCAAAAGATCAAAGATCAAAAATCAAAAATCAAAATAGAAGACAGTGATGATTCACTTACGCCAGAATACAAAAAGTGGCGCGAAGAGTTCAAGAAGGTCACGGCTTTAGGCGGACTGCACGTTATAGGCACGGAAAGACACGAGTCGCGCCGCATAGACAACCAGCTGCGCGGCCGTTCCGGCAGGCAGGGCGATCCCGGCTCTTCGCAGTTTTATTTGTCGCTAGGGGATGATCTTATCAGGCTTTTTGGCGGCGATAAAATAAAGGGGCTTGTGGCACGCTTAGGTTTGCCGGAGGATCAGCCAATTACTACCGGCATGGTGAGCAGAACTATTGAGGGAGCGCAAAAGAAAATCGAGGGCCTAAACTTTGACCGCCGCAAGCATGTTGTAGAGTACGACGACGTAATAAACAAGCATCGCACGGTCATTTACACCAAGCGGCGCAATATTTTGACAGGCGACGAAGATTTGCGCGCGGCGAGTCTTGATGCTCTCAATAGTGCCGTCAATAGCGCGGTTATGCTGCACAGTAGCGCTGACAACGTAGATAAAAATGAGATCCAGGAAATAATAAATACTATTTTCCCGATAGCGGATACGGAGCGCACCATTATTGCCACCGAAGTAGATCCGGAATTGCTGTCGCAAAAATTGCAGGAACGTGCTCTGGCCGCGTATGAAGCGCGCGAAACAACCTTGGGAGAAAAATTGGCCAGGTCCATAGAAAAATTTGTTTGGTTGCGAATGATGGATCAGTTCTGGCAGGAGCATCTGGATACTATGGATCATTTGCGCGACTCCGTCCGTCTGCGCGGTTACGGTCAGCGCGACCCGCTTATCGAGTACAAGCGCGAGGCCTTTGCCTTATTTGAAAGACTGCTTGATACTATAGAAACACATGTCGCCCATACCTTGTTTAAGGTGACAGTTGATGTCCAACAGCCGCAGAATGTGAGCAATACATTCCGTAATACGGCAGGCGATAATAAAGTAGGCCTGCCCAGCGAAGCTTCAGCCAAGGTGGGCCGCAACGACCCCTGCCCGTGTGGGAGTGGTCGTAAATGGAAAAAATGCGGAATGATAAACAGCACTGAACACCAACAATTTATGAGTAAAAAGCAAGCGTAGTGTAGTCCCGTAGTGGCCAATACGCCAGGCGGGTGGCGTATTCGGTAAACCCCTCCCCGCGGCAAGACCGTGGGGCATTCGCGAGGTGTAGTAAAGAAATACCAATGTTATAATGGAAAACAAGCCATACATAAAACCGGGCAGATACCAGCACTACAAAGGCAACTATTATCAGGTAATCGACGTTGCCAGACACAGCGAAACGGGACAATATCTCGTAGTTTATAAAAAATTGTACGGCGATATGGGTTTAAACGTCAGACCCTATGAGATGTTTATCGAAAACGTTGGGGTTGATGGAAAAATAGTACCGAGATTTAAATTTATAGAATAATTAATATTTATGCCGGGTAGTGAACTTCAATCTGTATTTCAGTCAATCTTATTTAAACAGAGTAAAATTACCGGCAATAAGAAAGCATAAACTAAAAAGCTTTAATAATCTTAAAAACAGTCAAACA
>MFES01000038.1:38271-42204 GCA_001779955.1 Candidatus Doudnabacteria bacterium RIFCSPHIGHO2_02_FULL_46_11
ACCGGGCGACCAAGACGACAAGCACGATCACTCCGAAGAAACAGGACCCGCAGGCGTTTAATGAAAAAAATACATTTTTATAAATCCGGGTCACGGCTGGGCCTAAAAAATCCGCCTTGGGGCTCGGCTGAACTTAATATCGGCGTTGAAGACGGGCCGGATGCGATACTCACAGCCGAGTTTTTATCTGCTTTTCCAGAAGCGGCGATTGATGAATTTACTTTTCTAAAGCCGGAGGGTATAGATGATAGCAGTTATTTTAAAATACTGGCCGATTCTTACGGCAAATTTGAGGGTAAAATAAACGATACGATTGAAGCCGGTGAAACAC
This sequence comes from Candidatus Doudnabacteria bacterium RIFCSPHIGHO2_02_FULL_46_11, assembly GCA_001779955.1. Lineage (GTDB taxonomy): Bacteria > Patescibacteriota > Doudnabacteria > UBA920 > 2-02-FULL-46-11 > 2-02-FULL-46-11. The sequence continues at coordinate 38,603 of MFES01000038.1, forward strand.
AGGTCGCAATCGGTGGCGATCACAGCATTACATTTGCCACCATCAGTGCCCTTTTAGATCGAATACAAAGCCCCGAGCAGCTTGGTTATATTCAGATAGACTCACACCCGGACATGCTTTTATATTCTCAAAGCAGTACTAAAAATTTCCACGGCATGTACTTGCGCGCCTTGCTTTCCGATTTCGATATTCCGGAAATAAATAATCTCGCCCCAAAAAAACTTATGCCCCAAAATATGTGGTTTATCGGCAATTTGGATTTTGACGGGCCGGAGCGGGACTTTTTTGAGTCGCATAAAATTAGGCATACGAGCGTGCAACAACTATGTAACGGCCGTGCTATGTTTGTTGCACAACTGGAAAATTTCGTTAGGCGGTACGAATATATACATTTGAGTTTTGATGTCGACGGCCTAGACAGGTCATTAGTCAGCGCCACGGGCATACCGGCAAAAGACGGACTGCTTGAAGAGCATTTTATGCCGGTCATTGAAGCTGTAAAAAATCATCCGGGCTTATCGTTTGAGCTGGTTGAACTAAACCCCAGGAAGCAAGGAGCGTCAGCAAGTATAAAAGTTTGCCAAAGTATATTAAGCCGGCTTTTAATCTAGGTCTGGAAACAAAAAACGACAAAGATTATACTTAATCTGCATGAAGAAATCCACAAAAAATGCGCATTTTATAGGTATCGGCGGCATTGGCATGTCGGCTTTGGCTCAATGGTATAAACGAGATGGCTGGCAGGTAACCGGATCAGACGGCGACCAATCGATAATTACCGATTCACTCAAAAAATCAGGAATAAAAGTATCGATTGCTACTGAAAATAGCAAGATGATCGACGCCAAAACCGACTTGATCGTTTACAGCAATGCCGTGCCGGCAGACCATCCTGAACGAGTAAAGGCAAGCGCGTTTGGTGTTACTGAATTAAGCTATCCACAAGCATTAGGCCAGCTTACCAAGTCCAAAAAAACCATTGCCGTAAGCGGCACTCATGGCAAATCGACCACGACCGCCATGGCGGCGCTAATTTTAATCGAGGCGGGCTTTGATCCCACGGTTATTATTGGCACTCGCATACCGCAGCTGCGAAACAATAATTTTCGCTTTGGCAAATCGGAGTGGCTGGTAATAGAGGCCGACGAGTATAAGGAAGCTTTCCTCAACTACTCGCCATATTTGGCCGTGGCAACCAACGTTGAGGCTGACCATTTGGATTATTACAAAGGCTATACTCATGTTAAAAATTCCTTTAAAAAGTTTTTTGGTAAAATTAAAAAGGGCGGCTATTTTGTGGCAAACGCCAAGGATGTGTTCCTTAAAGAGGTACTTCCCAAATCCGGCGTAAAGAAAGTATTATTTTCGATAAATTCCAAAAGGGCGGAAAGACTGGCCGGAATTATCAGGGTCCCGGGCAGGCATAATTTAGCTAATGCGCTCGCGGCTGATGCTGTCGCGGAATGTTTAAAAATAAAGGTACAAATCCGAAATCGAGCTTTAAAAAACTTTAAAGGCACCTGGCGCAGGTTTGAATACAAAGGCACCTTTCAGAGTGCAAAAGTTTATGATGACTACGCCCACCATCCGACCGAAATTAAAGCCGTACTGCAGGCCGCGCGCGAGTTATACCCAACCGAAACTATATGGTGCGTGCACCAGCCCCATCATACTTCGCGTCTCCAAAATCTGTTTTCGGATTTTGTAGGATCATTTGACGAGGCGGACAAGGTAATAATTTTAGAAACCTACAAAGTTAAAGGGCGAGAAAACGAAGAGGCGAACCCTAAGCGCTCGGCCCAAGCACTCGCCAAAATGATAAGCAAAGAAAAAGCGGCCCTATATGCGGCGACCCAGGACGACGTAATCAATATTTTACGTGGCGGAGTGCAAAAGAACGATATTGTATTAATTACCGGCGCTGGAGATATAACTGATGTAGCACATAAATTAACCAAACGATAATTATGTCTGATGATAACAAACCAAGGATAGGCGTCGGGGTTATGGTGCTAAAAAACACAAATAAGGTTTTACTTCACAAAAGGAAGAGCAGCCACGGATCAGGCGAGTACGCGAACCCCGGTGGGCATTTAGAATATATGGAAAGCTTTGAGGAGTACGCGCGTCGCGAGTGCCGCGAGGAGGCCGGCATAGAAATAAAAAATATCCGCTTTCATTACTTACTGAACATGAAAGAATACACTCCAAAACATTACGTACATATCCAATTCATTGCAGACTGGGCCAGCGGCGAGCCAGAAATTTTGGAACCGGAAAAGGCGGAGTTTTGGGGCTGGTACGATATTGATAACCTGCCTGAGCCGATTTTTAAAAGCACTAAATACTCTTTAGAAGCTTTTCGAACCGGTCGCAACTTCTTCGATGCTTGAACACAGTTGACTATTCAACCTCTCTCTGCTATATATAACTTGTCTGCTAGCGCAGATAGATTAAGTATTAGTCTCGATACACGTTCGTGAAACTAAGAAAGCTTGGTCTTTGACCCTTTTTCTAGTTCGCAAGAAGTGTTAAGAGAAAAGGTCTAAAGACATGGCCAAAAGGCTATTCATAGGGAATCTTCCCTACACCACGACTGACGACCAGCTCAAGAGTCACTTTGCTTCGGCTGGCACCGTTACTTCGGCAAACGTTATTGTCGACCGTCAAACCGGGCGCTCACGAGGCTTCGGCTTCGTTGAGATGAGCTCGGATGACGAGGCTCAAAACGCCGTTTCTACCTTAAACGGTAGTGAAATGGACGGTAGAGCAATTGTCGTGAGCGAAGCCCGCGAACGCGAAGAGCGACCGCGAAGAGACTTCCAAAACTAACTCAAAAGCCCCAACTGATAATAATCGATCACGCGGGGCTTTTTTAATTCCCTTTTTTTGATGGTATAATATTACATACTATTATGTCGATAAAAATTCTTGCCTTTGCAGGCAGTTTGCGAAAGGATTCGCTCAACAAAAAATTGCTGGCCAACGCCTCTGCATATGCCCGCGCCCAAGGGTTTGAAGTCGAAGTTTTTGATTTGGGCGAAATCCCTGTTTACAACCAGGATATAGAAGATACGGGTTTGCCGCAGTCGGTAATCCGGTTTAAAACGGCGATACAGGGCGCCGACCTATTGATGATTAGCGCGCCTGAATATAATCATGGCATAAGCGGCGTATTAAAAAATGCAATTGATTGGGCCACGCGCCCCGATGGCGATAATCCTTTTAGCGGCAAAGTCGGTATTCTCATGGGCGCATCGGACGGACGCTTCGGCACGGCTCGGGGACAAATAGACGTGCGTAAACTGTTGGTGGCGGTGGACTTATTAACCATACCACAGCCCTATGTTTACGTTGCCGAAGGGGATAAGCAGTTTGATGCCGAAGGAAATTTGATAAATGAGAAAAATAAAGCGAGCTTGGAAAAATTAATTGCCAGGGGAATTGCTGTTGCAGAGAAACTAAAAAATTGATAAGTTAGATAAACAATGCAAAATAAAGACAAGATTTATCTTTTTGGTTTTGAAGAAAGCGAATTGATAGAGCTTTTTGAAGCGCTCTCGCTTCGGGACGAATTGAGCAGCCGTTTTTCGCATCAGAAT
>MFES01000038.1:42219-47307 GCA_001779955.1 Candidatus Doudnabacteria bacterium RIFCSPHIGHO2_02_FULL_46_11
AAAAAAAGCCATGGTGAATAGCTTATTGATAAAGAAGTTAGGAAATAGTATACTGCTGTAGAAATGTCTAGAACCCGCCTGTATTTCTTGTTCTTATTCGTATTACTGCTCATCGCGGGCAGTCTTTTTGTTGCCACTCCGGCCGGTACGACCCTCGCCGGTTTGAGAAATAAGTTTGACTTTCACCTTGGCCTAGACCTCAAAGGCGGCTCGCAACTTATCTACGAAGGAGATTTAAAGGATATTGCCGGAGAACAAAAGAGTGAGGCCATGGAATCCCTACGCTCGGCCATTGAGCGCCGCATTCAGGGCAAGACCGGCGGCGGCTTGGGCGTTACCGAGCCGCTTATCCAAATAGCCGGCGACGACAGGCTCATTGTGGAATTGCCGGGCCTAGCTGATATTAACCTGGCTATTCAGGTTATCGGCCAAACTCCGTTCCTCGAGTTCCGTGAAATACCGGCAGGCCAGGCTAGTGACATTTCTGATAACCCTGAAGAATGGGCACGAACAGGCTTAACCGGAAAAAATTTGGATAGCGCGGCCGTTGAATTTGACCCGCAAAGCGGCCGCCCCGTCATTTCATTGCAATTTGACGGTGAGGGAGCCTCGCTTTTTGAAGACATCACCAAGCGGAACGTTGGCAGGCCAATAGCCGTTTTTTTGGACAATGAATTGCTCCAGGCACCGACTGTGCAATCAACCATAGCCGGTGGACAGGCTATCATATCAGGAGATTTTTCCATTGATGATGCCAAGTTAATTGCCACTCGATTGAACTCCGGCGCTTTGCCGGTGCCAATCAGGCTTATCGGCCAACAGACGGTTGGCGCAACGCTTGGCGAAAGCTACTTGGAGAAAAGCGTATTAGCCGGACTAATAGGCTTTCTCGCTATTTTTCTTTTCATGATAATTTTTTACCGCCTGCCCGGGCTCATTGCCTCCGTTGCCTTAACCATATACATTCTGCTGTCATTAGCCGTCTTTAAACTGCTTTCCCTAACTCTGACCTTGGCAGGCATCGCCGGGTTTATTTTATCGATAGGAATGGCCGTCGACGCAAATATTCTCATTTTCGAGAGAGTAAAAGAAGAGTTGCGCCTGGGTAAAGACATTAAGCAGTCCCTTCATGAGGGTTTCACCAGAGCCTGGCTCTCGATCAGGGACAGCAACGTTTCCACCTTAATTACAACTTTTATTTTGGGCTATTTTGGCACAAGCATCGTACGCGGTTTTGCAGTAGCTCTATCAGTCGGTGTTATACTTTCGATGTTTACGGCCATCACCGTAACCAGAACCTTACTATTCCTTTTCCTGGGAAGAAAAAATAAAGCATTAACGAGGCCTTGGCTTTACGGGGTAAGAGGTATGGCTAAATAATATGTTGGATGTAGTTAAGTCGAGAAATATTTGGTTTGTCGCCTCCGGTATAATCATTGCCGCCGCTTTGTTGATGGCTATCTTTTTTGGTCTCAACCCAGGTATTGATTTTCGAGGCGGGAGCCTTTCAGAAATTAAATTTGAACAACAGTCGCCGGAGACCAGCCAGATACACGAAAAAATCGCCGGGCTTGATTTAGGTGCTGTTAATATTCAAAAAACAGACAGGGGCAGTTATATAATACGCAGTCACGAGCTCAACCAGGAACAACACGGCGCCCTGAAGGACAAATTAACCGCCGATTTTGGAAATTTAAATGAACTTAAATACGAAAGCATAGGCCCGACCATCAGCGGCGAGGTAACCCGAAGGGCCTTCTACCAACTAATTCTGGTATCTTTAGGCATACTGGCTTACATTGCCTGGGCCTTCCGCAGAGTGCCGCGACCACTCTCATCGTGGTGGTTTGGGGCAGCGGCAATTATAGCCTTAGTCCACGATCTCCTGATAGTGATAGGCGTCTTTGCCCTACTGGGCAAATTGGCGCAGGTCGAAATTGACGCCCTCTTTGTTACGGCCCTGCTGACCGTTCTCGGCTTTTCAGTACACGACACAATAATTGTTTTTGATCGCATACGAGAAAATTTGAAAAAACTAACAGGCGAAACTTTTTCCGGCGTGGTATCGAGAAGTATTAATCAAACTTTGGTTCGTTCGATTAACACCTCGACCACAGTAGTTTTTGTGCTTGTAGCGTTACTCCTTTTTGGGGGTGAGAGCATCCGATATTTCGTTCTGGCTTTGCTTATCGGAGTCGCAGTCGGTACTTATTCCTCCATATTCATTGCCAGCCCGCTCTTATATGTATTTCACCGTAAAAAACTTTCCTAAAGCACAATTTAACGGGTTTGAGAGTGTTTTTAGGGCACGGCTAGCCGTGTTTTTTTCATACCTTTTTATACCCTTATTAATCTAACCATAATGTTGACATAGTATAAAACCTATGCTATGCTATATAAAATCTCAAAATACCCTTATTAAGCGAGAGTTTAAGCATTATGAACAACCAAAATATGGCAGGCGAAGAGGGGGCCGTGCGGGCTAGTATCCTGGATACTATTCTGGGCGCGGAACAGCTCTCACAGCTGCAAAATTTCGACCCAAAGGCTCTAATTACCTCTATGTTTGAGGTGCTTGATGAGCGCTCGCAAAATATTTTGCGCAAGCGTTATGGTTTGGACGGTACGGAAGGCGCTACCCTAGAGGCTATCGGCCAGGAACTAAACCTTACGCGGGAAAGAATCAGACAGATAGAAAAAGAATCGTTAAAGAAACTGCGCGAGCGCAAACGCCACCCGCAGCTTACGGCGGCGCATCAGCTTTTGACAAATGTGCTTAACGAGCATGGTAGCGTCATGCATGAAAATGACATGATTGCGACTTTGTTAATGTCAGGCCGCACCTCACAGCAAGAGTCGGCCGTGGTTTTCATCCTTGAACTCGAAGAGTCTTTCGAAAAGCTGCGCCATGACGATTACCACCCGTCCTGGTACTTGCGCGGCTTCGATTTGAGCCTGTTGCATGAGATGATTGATGAAATGACAGAAGTTTTAGACACCGAAGCCGCCACAATGAATGATGATGAGCTGCTTCATAAGGTAAAACAGCGCCCCCACTATCAGAAAAAACAGCCTTTCTACAACGAAAAGGCCCTGCGCAACTACATAACCATTTCCAAAAAGATTAAATATAATCCCTTCGGCCACGTCGGCCTTTCTGCCTGGACGTCTATTTCGCCGAAAGACGTAGGCGACAAGGCCTTTCTCGTAATGAAACATCACAATAAGCCGGAGCACTACTCTAAAATCACGGAGCTTATTAACAATGCCAAGTTTGACAACAAGACCGCCTACAAGGAAACCGTCCACAATGAGCTTATAAAAGACAAGCGTTTTGTTTTGGTCGGCCGCGGAATTTATGCCCTCTCTGAATGGGGTTACAAGCCCGGCATTGTTGCTGAAATCATAACCGAAGTTCTGAAGAAGGCAGGCAAGCCTCTTACTCGCGATGAAATAATGAATGAAGTCTTAAAACAACGTATCGTTAAAAAGAATACCGTTCTGGTTGGTCTGTCCAACAAGAAACGTTTCGCTAAAGTAGAGAAAGATAAATACGCCCTGGTGCAATAAAAAGCCAAATTGTTCGCGCCATAAAACCTAAGGAGGCCGGCAAATCAAAATGTACCGATGAATATATTCGAAGGCCAATTTCTGGCAGACGTAATGACGCAAACCTTTGTTGGGCTTTCGTCTGATTTTGAATTTGCTTTAATTCACGGCGCTTGGGCATTCTTTGCTTTGTACCTGTTTTACGCCATGTTTTATATACGCTTCCACCATAAAAACGACGAATTTTTGGCGCGGGCGGAATGGGTATTTTTACGCGTGTCAGTGCCGGAAATGCCCTCACCCAGTATCATGGCGGCCGAGCAGATGTTTACCCAGATGCATGGTACGAAAAAACCAATTGACTGGCGGCAACACTGGGTTTTGGGTGAACAGCGCCTCAATTTTTCTTTTGAAATAGTATCGCTCGGCGGCGTTATCAGATATATCATCCGTACCGCCCGGGAAGATGTTGAGGCGGCCAAGGCGGCAATATATTCGCAGTATCCAGATGCCGAGTTGGCGGAAGTCGGGGATTATATGGACGCTATAAAAACGCCCTACGGCCCCGACTCAAGCTATGATTTTTGGGGTTGTGATTTCAGGCTTGATAAACCAGATTGCTATCCAATTAAGGTTTTTGAAAATTTTGAGCACCGCGCGGCCGAAACAATTTTAGACCCGTTGGCCGGTTTATTGGAGGCCATGGCCAACATTGAGCCTGAAGAAATTATAACCGTGCAAATTTTGGCCGTACCTGACGACGAAGACTGGAAAGAAGCGGGCCTAAAGGAAGTCGAGCGCTTAAAAGGCATTAAAGGCTCGGCCGCGGAAAACCCGGACCTCGAGCGTGCGCCCTACAGCCTTATGATGCACTTGTCGGAAAAGGACAAGGAAGTCATTAACGGCATTCAAAAAAAGTTAAGCAAGTTATCCTTCAAGGCAAAAGTTCGCGTGCTTTATATTGCGCCAAGGGATAAATTCCGAAAAAAAACTCGTTTATCCACTATAGTTGGCTCAATACGACAATTTTCGGTTGCGGACATGAACAGCCTAAAGCAGAATTTATGGACCGAAACGCTTGTGCCGACCCGCGTTGCGGAAAGGTTTGAAGGCAAGCATAACGCCGAGGTGTTGCTTTGGAAAAAAAGAGAACTTATCAAAAATTTTAAAAAGCGCGACCTGTGGGGCGGGCGAACGTACCATCTCTCGACCGAAGAATTGGGCAGCCTTTTCCATTTCCCGCTTGAGGACGTACGCAAAACTTCAATTGAGAAAATTGAGGCCAGAAAGGGCGAGCCTCCGGTCAATTTACCCGTATAATAGAGAGTATCAGACATGGCAGATAATCCAACCAATGACGACATAACCTATTTTGCCAAAGCAAACTTTCGCAACCGCGAACAGGTTTTTGGCATTCGCCGCGACGACCGTCGCCGGCACATGTACATAATCGGAAAAACCGGCGTTGGCAAGACCACCATGCTGGAAAATTTGGCCATTCACGACATCAAGGGCGACGAAGGCCTGGCTTATTTCGAC
>MFES01000038.1:47441-51097 GCA_001779955.1 Candidatus Doudnabacteria bacterium RIFCSPHIGHO2_02_FULL_46_11
GTACACCGATAAAAAATTCAGAACCAAAATTGTCGCAAATATCAAGGACCCGGTGGTGAGAAATTTCTGGGAGGCTGAATACGCGAATTACAGCGAAAAATACCGGACAGAAGCCATAGCGCCGATTCAAAACAAAGTAGGCCAATTCTTATCGTCCTCGATAATTCGTAATATCGTCAGTCAGACAAAATCGACCATAGATTTTCGGGAAATTATGGACTCGGGCAATATCCTGCTGGTTAACCTGTCAAAAGGCAGAATAGGCGAAGACAGTTCGGCGCTTTTAGGTGCCATGATGATCACTAAAATTCAGCTGGCCGCCATGTCCAGGGTGGACGTATCTGAAGAGGATCGACGAGATTTTTATCTGTACGTTGACGAGTTCCAGAACTTTGCCACCGAATCTTTCGCTACAATTCTGTCTGAAGCGCGCAAGTACAAGCTCAACCTTATCGTCGCGCACCAGTACATTGCCCAATTGATCGACGCCAAAAGCCGCAGTACGGCCGTACGTGACGCCATATTCGGCAACGTTGGCACCCTGGCCGTTTTCAGAGTAGGTGCCGAGGATGCCGAGTTCTTGGAGAGGGAATTTGCCCCCATTTTTGACGAAATCGATCTGGTGAATTTGAGCAAATACAACATTTATCTAAAGCTCATGATAAACGGCGTGGCCTCAACACCTTTTTCGGCCGCAACCCTGCCGCCCATTGCCGAACCGACGGATAATATGGATAAGGTTATTAAGGTTGCGCGCGAACGCTATTCAGTTAAACGCGAAATAATAGAGCGAAAAATAGCGAAGTGGTTGAGTGTAGAATACTTTGCCGAGGCCGGCAAGACCGCCGCGCTCGATGAGGACGAGGAGGTTGACCCCATCTTCAAGCACGACATGGAACAGCCGAAAACGGCCCCAGCCAGTAATATAGAGCAGAGGCCAAAAACAGAAGCGATAAAACCTCAAGCTAAACCCGTCCAAAAGGCACTTCCGCCTAAACCTACACAACCCGCGCCTGCCCAGGTTGTGGCTCCTAGAGAAAGGAGCAAGTCCGGAGAAGAAATTTGGGACAATATTACGACAGCGCAAGAAAAAAAGGACAGGCCAGTTACCGATGATTTATTAAAAAAACTTTTAGGTGTGATCGAGCAGTCAGATGTAAAACCGCAATCACTGCAAGATATGCGTCCCGAGCCTTCACCGGAAAAAAATATGCCCTCGCACCCCGAAGGCGAACAAAAAACAGCTGCGGCGCCGACCCCTAAAACCGAACTTGCGCAAAATAGAGAAGAGAACAATGACAGAAAGCTTAAAGCTGGCGAACGGGTCAAATTCGAATAATTTATGCTATAATTGATAGATATAATTCACCCTGTGATACAACCTCGATAATTCTCCAACCATTTTGAGGAATACCACAGTGTACGCACTATTAAGCAAGTACTTACAAAAGTCATATAATTCCTGGTCGAATTAACCTAAACTGAAAATGATCGAGGTTGATATCAGGGTTCATAAAACCATGTCAAAAAGAAGCGCATTACTCGAGGACACAATGCTATCCGAAGACAACCCTAACGGAAAAACACTAACCGCCGACCTGCCTAGCCGAGTCAAACCCGGCAAAAAAGGCAAGTTAAGGGCTTTTCTGCCCATGATTTTCATTTTAGTGGCGGGGGTGATAGGTTTTTTAATCCCCACTTTGCAAAAGACCGATGAGGCTGGTCAGGCAAGCTTGTCCAGCGCGAACAATGAGCAGGCTAGTCAACCAATACAGGTATATGATAGACAAAATGAGGAACCGGAGCCGACTGTAAGTTTTGTTGACGTAAAATATGTCATTGTTAATTCAAATGATGTGGGATTTCTAAATGTCAGGTCAGAAGCAAGCACCGCCTCAACCAAGCTCGGACAGCTAGAGATTGGCGACAAGCTTAAGGTAATTTCACAAACCACGGGTTGGGTTCAGGTGGAGCTTGAAGAGGAGATGAGCGGCGAAACGGAAGGCTGGGTTTCATCCGAATATGTTGAGGTTGTAATCGAAAAAGAAGCTATTAATTAGAATACTCAAGCACCCCTGCCGAAGCCTAGCCGTAGGCTTTTTAATTTTGCTCTTTGTATAATTTTATGTGATAATATGAGTATGAGACAAGATAAGGTAAAAGTTGCAGTTGCTATGTCCGGCGGCGTAGATAGCGCGGTCGCAGCATTGCTTTTGAAAAAGCAGGGTTATGAAGTGCATGGCTTTTTCATGCGTAACTGGAACCCACTTTCCAATATACCTAACGATTGCCCTTGGCAAAAAGATTACGAAGATGTCCGGCGGGTCTGTAATCACCTGACAATACCGTATTCTACTTTAAATTTTGAAAGTGAATATCACAAGAGGGTTTTAATCCCATTTCTGAACGAATATCAAAATGGACGCACGCCCAATCCGGATATACTTTGCAATAAAGAAATCAAGTTTGATGTTTTTTGGAATAATGTCAAAGCCCTAGGTTTCCATTATATGGCAACGGGCCATTACTCAAAATTGGAGAATGGCGCATTGGTAAAGCCAAAAGATGCCGACAAAGACCAGACTTACTTTTTATCCGCGCTTAGCGATAGGCAATTAGAAAACGTTATATTTCCGCTTGCTGATTTGACCAAAACTGAAGTCCGAGAGATAGCCAAAAAGGCAGGACTGCCTAATGCCGGCAAAAAAGATTCGCAAGGGATCTGCTTTATCGGAAAACTGACGGTACGAGATTTTTTAAAGGCTAATTTAAAAATTGCTCCCGGTGAAGTAAAAGCGGCGACGGGCGAGTTATTGGGTAAACACGAGGGCAGCGAACTTTATACCATCGGCCAGCGTCACATAGGGGTCGCGGCAGGCGGTAAAACCCTATACGTCAGCTCAAAGAACACAAAAACCAACACCCTTATTATGGATAGAGAGGAAAATCTCTACACAAATAAGCTAAGCTTTGAAAAAGCGGCTTGGTCAATACCAGTGCCTCAATCTTTTCAATGCCAGGTCCAAACGCGCTACCGCTCAAAAAGCATACCAGCCATAGTATCACTTACCAATTCTATGGAATTGGTAAGTGGGGAGGCGGAGCTTTTATTGCCAGCAAGAGCGATTACGCCCGGGCAAACTATAGCTTTCTACAAAGACAGCAAACTAATAGGAAATGCGATTATAAAATAAAACACCGACGAACCAGTGGTCCTGTCGGGTTTTCCCCAGCGGCCCAATTGCCACCGGGGTTTTTGTGCTCACCAGACGAGCTATCGCCTGACTACGCGGCGCGCGGCCTTGAGCAGGCGTCTTACTTCAGCCTTTGAAAAATCGCGGGCTCGCCCCCGCAGACTGAAGGCAAGAAACGCATAATCCGTTCCGGCCATGGCGTGTTCTTGTGTGAGAAGGATTCGCCGCGCCTTCGCAAGCCTCCTTTTCTTCTGACTCATGCGACTGACTCCGGCCCGAGGCACTCTTCAATCCTTTGAAGCCTTGCCTCGTACATTGCCGCGATCGCCGCTCCGGCTGAACCGGAAAGATTTGGGCGGTGCCGATTGAGGAGTGACGCCCACTTCAGATCCAGTTGGATCTGCCGCGGGAGGTTCGCCCAATTGTCTCCGGCTCTGTCCAGAAGACTTTTGGCCCGCTCCT